>NZ_JBLWWF010000004.1:0-259212 GCF_048268085.1 Neptunicella sp.
GGCATTAAAAGCAGTATTGAGGGCTTGTTGAAGTTGCACAAAAAAATCCGATGACCTTATGATCATCGGATTTTGATCCTCTTATGCCAAATGTCAATTTCTTAACTGATCGGCATTAAGCCAATGGCTCCTTTTTTTAGTTTTTACCCGATGATTTGTTGTTCTTCTTCCACTTAGGCTGTGGCGGTAATCCGGTATGTTTGGTTAAGGCTCGTTGCCCTTTCGCGGCTTTAGCTGGTTTAGCGTACTTTTCCTGCGCGGTCTCTGGTGGCACTAAATGCTGTGGACCTCGGCCAATCAGCTCTTCACGGCCCATTTTAACCAATGCCTGACGGATCTGCGGCCAACTCTTAGGATCATGATAACGCAGTAACGCTTTATGCAGGCGGCGGTGGATCTCCCCTTTAGCCGATGGCACTTCGTCACTGTCTTTTTTAACTTTGCGTAACGAGTCGACCCCGGAGTGGTACATAGTCGTCGCACTGGCCATTGGCGACGGATAGAAGTTTTGTACCTGATCCAGCTTAAATTTGTTTTCTTTTAACCACAGTGCCAGATTAATCATATCCTCGTCCGTGGTGCCTGGATGAGATGCAATAAAATACGGGATTAAATACTGTTCCTTGCCTGCTTCTTTGGAGTACTTATCAAAAAGTTCCTTAAATTTGTAATAACTTCCCATACCTGGCTTCATCATTTTGCTTAACGGCCCTTCTTCGGTATGTTCGGGAGCTATCTTTAAATATCCGCCCACATGATGCGTAGCCAGCTCCTTAACATAGCGGGGATCTTCTACCGCCAAATCGTAACGAACGCCGGAAGCAATTAAGATTTTTTTAATTCCTTTAAGATCACGAGCCCGACGATACAGATCAATGGTTGGCGTGTGATCCCTATCCATATGCGCACAAATCGTTGGGTAGACACATGACGGACGTTTGCAGGTTGCTTCTGCTTTAGGGCTTTTACACCGTAAACGGTACATATTGGCAGTAGGCCCGCCTAAATCAGAGATTACCCCGGTAAATCCAGGGACTTTATCGCGAATATCTTCTATTTCACGGATAATGGAATCTTCTGAACGGCTTTGAATGATTCGGCCCTCATGCTCGGTAATAGAGCAAAAAGTACAGCCACCATAGCAGCCTCGCATAATATTGACCGAAAAACGGATCATTTCATAAGCGGGTATTTTGGCTTTACCATAACTGGGATGAGGTACCCTTTGATAGGGTAAATCAAATACCTGATCCATCTCATCCGTTTCTAGAGGAAATGTAGGTGGATTTATCCAAATATGTCTATCGCCATGACGTTGCATCAATGCTCGGGCGCAACCCGGGTTGGTTTCCTGATGCAAAATACGTGAAGTATGGGCGTATAGTACTTTGTTATCTTTTACTGTCTCAAAAGCAGGTAGTTTGACATACACTTGTTCCCAAGGGCGTCGGCGATTATCTGGCTGGATCACGATAGGCTTGGCAATGTTCACCTCTGATTCAGCACTATCACTGGTTTTATCACCGGTTTCGCAAGCGCTTTCCACTTGGTAAGGACTGCTAATAGGATCAATTTTGCCGGGTTTATCCAGATGGGTAGAATCTACTCCCTGCCACTCTGGCAAAGCCTGCTTAACTATCACGGCGGTACCACGCACATCTACAATGGTATCGATTGATTCACCGTTGGCTAATCGATGGGTTACCTCTAATAGTGGCCGTTCCGCATTACCGAACATTAATAAATCGGCTTTGGAATCAAACAAAACAGAACGACGTACCTTTTCTGACCAATAATCGTAATGGGCAATGCGACGCAAACTGGCTTCAATCCCCCCAATAATGATTGGTACCCCTTTATACGCTTCACGGCAACGTTGGGAATAAACCGTCACGGCACGATCAGGACGCTTGCCACCAATATTGTCTGGTGTATAGGCATCGTCATGACGTAATTTTTTGTCAGCCGTATAACGGTTGATCATCGAATCCATATTGCCCGCGGTAACCCCGAAATACAGGTTTGGTTGACCCAGTTGCATAAAAGCATCTTTACTGTGCCAGTCGGGTTGCGCGATGATCCCAACGCGAAAGCCTTGTGCTTCGAGCGTACGCCCAATCACCGCCATTCCAAAACTGGGATGATCTACATAGGCATCACCGGTGACTAAAATAATATCGCAGCTATCCCAGCCTAAATCATCCATTTCAGCACGGCTCATGGGTAAAAATGGTGCGGTACCGTAGCACTCAGCCCAATATTTACGTTGAGAAAAAAGAGGATGTTTGGCTTTGATGGTCGCTGCTTGCATAGGAATATCGTATTACTCAAAAATGGGCGCGGATTATACCTGAACTGTGCCAGAAAAGTATGCTTAAAAATTATACCACTTTATTGGAGTAATATTTACTCAGCATGTATTTTTCATTATGTGAGCAAGGCGTAGCTTTGCAGGAATAACTACGTTGGGAAAATTTGCAGTAGCAGCATAATATCTATTCCGATCCGTTGATGATTATCCTTGACAACCCCTTACGGAATATAGGCTTATCAAGGTTGATGAGGATTTAATCGTCTCTCTTAAAAGAATATTCTTGCAGTAAATTGAATAAATATTGCGCAGGAACCGATAAAGTACCTCGACTGCGGCGGATCATCCCTACCCGTTTGGTATTTTCCTGTCCTGCCAGAGGGACACAAACGAGCCCTTTAATTTGCATTTGCTGCCGACACAATGCCGGTATAACCGATAATCCTAAACCACTATTAACCAGCTGACCTACCGTAGCGAGTTGACTGGCCTCTGCCACGATATTAACGCTGGTCCTGGCGTTTAATAATGCGCTATCACACCAACTACGGATGCTGGAATCACGGTTCATCGCCACAAAATTTTGTTGATCCAGTGTCGGCCAATCAATCAAGCGATGAGACGACAAGGGATGCTGTTTATTCATTACGACAACAAAGTTGTCATTAAATAATGAAATAAAATCCACCCCATCCATTTTTTCTGCCTCAAAAATAATGCCCAGTTCGGCTCTATCTTCTCGCACGGCTTCTATTACCCGTTCCATTACCACATCCATGACAGCAATATTTATATTGGCATTGGCTTGGTGAAATTGAATCAATATATCTGGCAAAAAACTGTTGGCAAAAGACGGCATACTGGCAATCGTTAGTTTACCGCGTTGCATTGAAAACAAATTATGCAAATCATCGAAAGCGACGTCCCAATCATTTAGCAAGCGCTTGGCTATGGGTAAAAAGGTTTTGCCTTCGGGGGTTAGTTCTACCATACGGGTTGAACGGGATAACAGTTTTCCACCGATAGTTTCTTCAAATTTCTTTATTGCAATCGACAAGGCCGGTTGGGATAAATGTAATCTTGAAGCCGCGTCAGCAAAAGAGCGACTATTAGCCAGTTCAACAAAAATACACAATTGGCGATGACTAATATTCATTTAACCTCATTTATTGAAATATCCCATATATTAATAATATTTATTATTAACTAAATTATATTAATTTTACAAATGTTAATAACTCTTTAATACTGAATGCAAAGCACATTAATAATGTAGTTATTGGGGAGAAATAAGTAATGGCAGGATTTGATAAAGTCGTCAGCAGTTATGCGCAAGCAATGGCTGGGTTGACCGACAATATGACCATAATTGCCGGGGGATTTGGTCTGTGCGGTATTCCCGAAGGCCTAATTAGCCAAATTAAAACCATGGGCACCAAAGGCTTAACTGTGGTATCGAACAATTGCGGTGTGGATGGGTTTGGCTTGGGATTATTGCTGGAAGACAAACAAATTAAGAAAATGGTTTCTTCCTATGTAGGTGAAAATGCCTTATTTGAGCAGCAATTACTTAATGGTGAACTTGAAGTAGAACTGACCCCACAAGGCACTCTTGCAGAAAAAATGCGAGCCGGAGGGGCTGGTATTCCAGCATTTTATACTGCCACTGGTTATGGCACGCCAGTAGGTGAAGGTAAAGAGGTGCGCGAGTTTAATGGGCGTCCATATATTATGGAACAAAGCATCACCGGTGATTTTGCCATTGTAAAAGCTTGGAAGGCAGATCGTTATGGAAACTGTATTTATCGCCATACCGCACAAAACTTTAATCCGATGGCGGCAACGGCAGGTAAAATAACCGTTGTGGAAGTTGAGGAAATCGTTGAGCCGGGTGAGTTGGACCCAAGTCAAATTCATACACCCGGCATTTATGTTGATCGCGTTATTCAAGGGCAATTTGAAAAGCGTATCGAACGCAAAGTAACAAGGAGCTAAGCATGGCACTTACCAGAGAACAAATTGCCATGCGAGTGGCAAATGAATTTAAAGATGGGGATTACGTTAACTTAGGCATTGGCATCCCCACCCTTGCCGCTAATTATGTACCGGATGATATTTCAGTCATGCTGCAGTCAGAAAATGGATTATTAGGTATGGGACGTTATCCCACCGAAGATCAAGTTGATGCAGATATGATTAATGCTGGCAAAGAAACCGTTACTGCGGCTACAGGAGCCTCAATTTTTAATTCTGCCGACAGCTTCGCCATGATCCGCGGAGGGCATGTTGATTTTACCGTATTAGGCGCTTTTGAAGTCGATGTAAAAGGTAATATTGCGTCCTGGATGATCCCCGGTAAGTTAATTAAAGGCATGGGGGGCGCCATGGATTTAGTTGCAGGAGCCAAAAATATTATCGTGACCATGATGCACGCGGATAAACATGGTAACTCTAAATTATTGGAAGCCTGTACCCTGCCTTTAACGGGGGTAAATTGTATTACTAGCATTATTACTGATTTAGCTGTACTAGAAGTACGCGATAGTGCTTTTTATCTAAAAGAACGGGCGCCTGGCGTCAGTGTGGATGAAATACGTCAAAAAACAGCAGGTAAACTGGTTGTGGAAGGTGACATTCCGGAGATGCAGCTGTAGTTGTCGGTCAATTGTTGTAACTGGCAGTCTTAACTGCCAGTTACAGATTGAGTAAAAGGTTACGCGTAATCGTACTGCCCGCCTTTACTTAACCCTTGTTGATAGGCTGGACGTGAATGAATTCGCTGCACATAGGCTTGAATGTTGGGGCAATGATCTACTAGCCCTCTGGCACATAACGCTTCTAATTGAAAGCTCATCTGAAAATCAGCTGCACTAATGTTATCCCCCGCAAACCAAGCATTTAGCGCCAAGTGCTTTTCGACATATTTAATACTTGCATCCAGATTAGGTCCAAAATAGGCCGCCATTATTTTATCCAACAGTTTGTTGGCAATCATTTTGACAAAAAATGGTTTTGCTTGCGCTCTGGCTTTGCCAAATATCATTTTAACTA
Source organism: Neptunicella sp. (assembly GCF_048268085.1). Lineage (NCBI taxonomy): Bacteria > Pseudomonadati > Pseudomonadota > Gammaproteobacteria > Alteromonadales > Alteromonadaceae > Neptunicella > Neptunicella sp. The sequence continues at coordinate 5,363 of NZ_JBLWWF010000004.1, forward strand.
GCATAGGCGGCATTAGTGAACCTTCGGCAAAATGCATCCAAAAACTATATTGACGCCACTGTTCAGTATTTATCGATGGAATATATTGGTTCGGCGCGTAGGTATTAACTAAATACTCGATAATCGCTCCTGATTCGGCTACCACAATCTCGCCGTCGGTAATAACCGGTGAACGACCTAGCGGATGAATTTGTTTAAGCTCATCCGGGGCTAAACTGGTTTTAGGGTTACGTTGATAGTGTTTGATTTCATATTCAACGCCAAGCTCCTCCAGTAACCAAAGAATACGTTGTGAGCGAGAATTATTAAGGTGGTGGAGTTGGATCATAAAGTTTCCTGAATTATTTTAACCATGGATAACGGATTGATGTGCTCTTTTATCCCAGATTAAAGGAATGGAATAACAATGCTGCGGAGAATGTAGCAAAAATACGCTCAAGAGTCGTTATGACTAAACACTAAACTTGTTAATTGCATTACGCAACCGCTCAACTAATGCATCCAAATTATTGGTTGCATTGCTGGCCTGTTCAGTAATTTGTGCACTTTGTTGCGCCAACTCCACCATCCGCTCCAGATTAGCTGTGATATCGCCTAATAGCCTATCTTGTTCAGTGGTATCCGTGACGACAACTTGGTTGGTTTGTTGTACTTCATTTACCGCCTGTAATATTTGTTGCACAGCACTATCTACCGTTTCAGTTACTTCAACGGTGTCATTTGCCTGCCGTTTACCCATTTCGATCGCTTCAACCGCCCGCTCGGCATCAACTTGCAAACGACTGATCATATTCTCTATTTCAGAGGTAGATTGCTGGGTACGGGTAGCAAGAGTCCTGACTTCATCGGCGACAACCGCAAAGCCTCTTCCTTGCTCTCCTGCCCTGGCCGCTTCAATCGCTGCATTTAACGCCAATAAATTAGTTTGTTCCGCAATGTTTTTGATGACATCTAAAATGGAACTAATCCCGTCGCTATTTTTATGTAAACGATGGATTATATCGGCCGATTGTCCAGCCTGTTCTGCCTGCATCATGGTTTGTTGACGGTTATGAGCGACCAGTTGGTTGACTTTTTCGGCTTGTACATTGGCCTGTTCAATACTTTGCATGCCCTGATTAATTTGCGTCAAGATGGTATTAGAGCTATTTCTCACATGATGTGTTGTTTGCGATGTTTGATTAATCTGTGCTTGCTGTTGCTCAACCCGATCGAGAGTTTCTTTGCCTAGCCCAACACTGGCTGCAATAGCACTCTCTAACTGATCAGCCTGAAGGGATATTTCCGTTATCATATCGTGAATATTTTGTGTTAAATGATTCACGTTACTGGCTAAAGATGAAAACTCATCATTACCACTTGCATCTGCCTGATGGGTTAAATCGCCTTGGCTAATGGTAGCTAAACTTTGGCTAATTTTATCTAAAGGCCGATAAATACTGCGCGATACAATCAGGCCGATAATAATCACTAAAAATAATGCAACGATAGTAATTGCCGCACTTCGCCATATATTACTTTGCACTACGTCGAGTATGTCATTCTGTCCGGTCAACGTACTATCATTGATCAAGCTAAATAAATGAGAGAAATGCTGTTCTGCTTGGGCGAGGCTATCTTCAGCTTGTGTGGCGTTTTGTTTAACTTCATTTTTGATAGATAGCTTGTGCTTTTGTAAGGCAATAAGCCCCTGCTGTCCGGTTAATAGCGCTAATGCTTTATTTTTCTGCTGATGATAAGCGTCAACTAGTCCGTCTGTTTTCACCCCGGTAGAGATACGGTCGATAAACTCGGTATTGGTGGATAAATCCCCTAAGGTAAAATTGATTGTATCTTCAATCGCGTCACTTTTTTGTTTGTCATCCGTACTTATATAATCTTTACTGGCATTAACCAGCGCGACTAGAATGTAATCCAGCTTAGTGCCAACCCCAACCACCTCAGCTAACGCCGTATTCCCCTCTGCCCCGTCAAGATAAGACATATCTAATAGGTTAGCTCCAGCATCCTCGGCCGCAAAACGAAACTCTGTAAACTGGTTTTCGATTTGCTTGCTAAGTTTGAATACATCATTGCGTTTTTGATACATGGACCGAATTAACCCGATGTATTCGAGGGTGGCGGATTTTCCCTGTGCAAACAGGTTGCTCTCTTTTTCTGAGCCTAATAATACGGCAAGCGATTTCCATTTATTATCCAGTTCACCAACTAACTGGTTAAAGTCGGACTCACTGCTAGTTAGCGTTTCAGCATCACCAACATAATAACCGCGCAAGGATACCTTTGATATGGATAAAACCTGCGCTTGAAGCATCATCATTTGAGATTGTACTGGCATTTTTTGCTCAACAACCAGTTGAGCCGATTGACGAATATTGTCCAGTCCAAGATAGGATGAAACATTTGTGATTAATAATAATAAACCGAATAATACGAAGCCTGAAATGATCTTACCTACTACCGTAATCCGCATACTCGTTACCTGTCTGATTATTTGCAGCATTGTTTTTATTCTTATCGCGTTGATAATGCTTTAGGTTAGTTGTTGTTAAATAAGCATTAAGTAAATGTTAAGTCAATATCCATGCTTAATTCTATGTCTTGTATCATGCGCTTTTGTACTAGGGCTTAAAAAGACTAATAGAATTTGCGCGATAGAACAGCCAACTGAGGGAACTATTTAAGATGAGTAGTTCAGGTTAATTTACAAATGTTGCTATGAACTTCGTCCTCAACTTGCTTATAATAGATAACATTAAAGGCAATAAAAGTGGATGTAATGGATCAAAATCAAGAATTAAAAAAAGCCGGACTAAAAGTAACCCTGCCAAGACTGAAGATACTCGAAATTCTTAAAGATCCTGATAATCAACATATTAGTGCTGAGGATGTCTATAAAATTTTGTTGGAACATGGTGATGAAATTGGTTTAGCTACCGTTTATCGGGTATTAAATCAGTTTGATGATGCCGGGATATTGAATCGTCACCATTTTGAAGGTGGAAAGTCAGTATTCGAAATTGGCCATAAAAAACACCATGACCATTTAGTATGTTTAAAATGTGGCAAAGTGATCGAATTTGAAGACCCTATTATTGAAAAACGGCAAGACGAAGTCGCCGCTGAAAATAATATCACCCTGACCCACCACAGTTTGTATTTATACGGTGTATGTAAAGTCAATTGTGATATAGACGAATTTGAATAAATTATAATAGCTCAAATAAAAAGCCGACTTAATTGTCGGCTTTTTGCTTTTAGGATTAAATCAAAGATTGATTAATATCTATTAATGCCTGTAATGGATCCTGAGCTTGTGTAATAGGTCTGCCTATCACCATATAGTCCACACCAGCTTTAAGGGCTTCAGGAGGCGTCATAATGCGTTGTTGATCATTTGCTGCCGAGCCTACCGGTCTTATTCCAGGGGTGACCAGCTCAAATTTATCACCTAAGTTGCTTTTGAGTATTTCGGCCTCGTGGGCAGAGCACACCACACCATCCAGTCCGCTACTTTTGGCTAAGGTCGCTAAACGTAATACTTGTTGTGCCGGTGTGATATCTAAGCCAATTTCAGCCAAATCTTGTTGCGTCATACTTGTTAAAACAGTAACTGCAATAAGCTTGGGCCGCGTTTGACCATAGTCTTGTAGAGCCTGTTGTGTGGTTTCCATCATCTTACGTCCACCACTGGCATGCACATTCACCATCCACACGCCTAAATCTGCTGCGGCAATACACGCTTTTGCCACGGTATTAGGGATATCATGAAATTTTAAATCTAAAAATACGTCAAAGTCCTGTTTAATTAAGTTTGAGACAAAATCAGGACCAAAATGGGTAAACATTTCTTTGCCGACTTTAAGACGACACAGCGACGGGTCCACTTTACTAACAAACTCAAGTGCTTTTTGTTGCTGATTAAAATCCAGTGCCACGATTACTTTTTTACTCATCATTATTCTCCATCCAAACCTTTGATAGGTTTAACTACTCCCCACTTTTTGCATGACGGACATAACCAATGGACACTACGTCCAGAAAAACCGCAACTCACACAACGAAATTTAGGTCGGCGAGCAATCTGTTCTTCAACCAGTTCCTGCAACATCTTTAAACTGGTTATGCTGCCATCCTGAGAACTGGATTGCATATACAAATTAAGCAGCTCTTTAAAGCCTTTCATGGTTGGACTTTTGCGCAATTGTTGAAATAGAAAGTCAGCCGCATCTTTATCGGATAGTTGGCGCGCCATTAAACGGCTTTTGGCTAAATAGGCAGTCGCACATTGTTGCCAATACTGTTCCAATACCTCTTCAAATTTTTGCCAGTTGCCAGTTGCTTCAGCAACCTTTTCTAACAATGGCACGGCTTCACTTAACCAGATAATGTCACGCTTAGGGACTTCAATAAGGTATTCAAATGCTTGTTCAAAGTTACCTTGTTCAATACAAGTTGAACCAAGCATTAACCATGGTCTAACCGCGTGTTCATCAGATAAAATCGCTTTTTGTAATAATTTTTCAACCAGTCCAGGCTGATTATTATTTAATTCAATATTAGCCTGTTCACAGTAAAAATGGGCAACACGTTGACATAACTCTTCACTATCACCATGGCATTCAACCATTTTTTCAGCTAGTTCAATCGCTCTATCCCATTCTTTGGTGGTTTGATAAATATTGAATAATTGCTGCTGGGCTTCGAGATAAAACTTATCACTATCAAGGAGTTGTAAAAACGCGTTTTCGGCGCGTTCCAGGAAGCCGGATAAAATATAATCACGTCCAAGTTCTTTGAGCGCCAACGCTTTTTGTTCGGCTCCGAGTTCTTCGCGGGAAACCAAATTTTGATGAATCCGAATCGCCCTGTCCAATTCGCCACGATGACGGAAAAAGTTGCCCATCGCGATATGGGTCTCTACCGTACCGGTATTGACATCAATCATTTTGATTAATATATCGACGGCTTTATCAGGTTGATCTGATAATAGAAAATTTAAGCCTTTATAATAATGGCGTGACAGAATGCGAGATTGTCTGCGTTGAGCCTGACGGACACTATTGCGTCCCATCACCCAACCATACCCGGCTGCAACCGGTAAAAGTAAAAACAACAACTCAAGCATGTATTCAGGCCTGATTTTGTTTATTTAAATGAGCTAATTTTTTTTGCAAGCGAGTTAATTTCCATTTAAGGCGCAGAATATAGCCCATGCAGAGTATAAAACAGATCGCAATACCGATAAAAATTGATACGGCAATGACGGTGGATAAATGTAACTGACTGGCTGCAATCAAATAATTAACATTAACCAATTGTTCATTTTGAGCGCCGATAGCGATGGCTAGTAGTAAAACCACGATAATAATCAGGGCGGTAATCAGTGTTTTCAATTTCACCTCATTTTTTAGGGCTGTATACCTTTCAAATTCGCCATATGCTGGCAGCTATTTTTAATCTTACAAAGCAGACAATGCACAACGTATAATTATCTTTAAGCATTTAAATAACGCTTTGAAAAGAAATAATCCCAGTCCTATGGATATAAAAAAACGGCATCCAATTAGAATGCCGTTTATATTAAACCATTTTTTAGCGATCAATGAGTTAGATTTTCATTTACCCGTTCGCGTAATTCTTTTCCGGGTTTAAAGTGAGGTACATATTTACCATCCAACTTGACGGTTTCACCAGTTTTAGGATTACGACCGACTCTAGGAGCTCTAAAATGCAGAGAAAAACTGCCAAAGCCTCTAATTTCAATACGTTCACCTTTTTGTAAGGTCTGAGCCATTTGCTCAAGCATTTCCTTAACCGCTCCCTCCACATCCTTAGCAGGAAGTTGGTGAGCTTTACTCGCTAATCGTTCAATCAACTCGGATTTGGTCATATCTACCTCAGCGGTTCAATCTATAAAAATCAGTATAGGTTATCCTATAATAATTGGGAGCTATGCTCCCAATCTGATTACTCTTCGCCTTTGGCTGCCTTGAAAGCTTCAGCAAACGCGTTGGCAAAACCAACTTCTTCTTGCTGGTTAACTTTCTCAATCGCATCTTTATCATCAGCTTGATCTTTTGCCTTAACAGACAAATTGATTACGCGATTCTTGCGATCAACACCAACGTATTTGGCTTCGATTTCTTCACCTTCTTTAACCACGGTTGAAGCATCTTCAACACGGTCACGAGAAAGGTCGGCAACTCGAACATAACCTTCAACTTCTTCAGCCAGAAGTACAGTTACACCTTTAGCATCAACAGCGGTAACTTTACCAGTAACGATAGCACCTTTCTTGTTATCTGTCAGATACTTATTAAACGGATCTTCGTCGATTTGTTTAACACCAAGAGAGATACGCTCACGCTCTGGATCAACTTGAAGAACGATAGCTTCAATTTCATCACCTTTTTTGTATTCACGTACTGCATCATCACCAGTTTTGTTCCAGGAAATGTCAGATAAGTGAACCAGACCATCAATACCGCCATCAAGACCGATGAAGATACCGAAATCAGTGATTGATTTGATCTTACCAGTAACTTTATCACCCTTGTTATGAGTGGTTGAGAACTCTTCCCAAGGATTCATTTTGCACTGTTTCAAGCCTAGTGAAATACGACGACGTTCTTCATCGATCTCAAGTACCATAACTTCAACGGAATCGCCCAAGTTAACCACTTTAGAAGGATGAATGTTTTTGTTAGTCCAATCCATTTCTGAAACGTGAACCAAACCTTCAACACCGTCTTCGATTTCAACAAAACAACCGTAATCTGTAAGGTTAGTTACCTGACCAGTTATTTTTGCACCTTCTGGGTAACGTGCCGCAATTTCTTGCCATGGATCACTACCCATTTGCTTCATGCCTAGAGAAACACGTTGCTTATCTTTATCGAATTTAAGGATCTTAACGTTGATTTCATCACCAACACTAACAACTTCAGCTGGATTCTTAACACGTTTCCACGCCATGTCAGTAATGTGTAACAGACCGTCAACACCACCTAAGTCAACGAATGCACCGTAGTCAGTTAGGTTCTTAACGATACCTTTAACTTCCATACCTTCGTCAAGGTTAGCCAACAATTCATCACGCTCTGCGCTGCTTTCAGCTTCGATAACTGCGCGACGAGAAACAACGACGTTGTTACGTTTGGCATCTAACTTAATAACTTTGAATTCCAGTTCTTTGCCTTCCAAATGCGTTGTATCACGCACTGGACGAACATCAACCAAAGAACCTGGTAGGAATGCGCGTACTGCATTCACTTCTACAGTAAAGCCGCCTTTAACTTTACCGTTAATAATTCCGATAATAGTGGATTTTTCTTCGTAAGCTTTTTCAAGCTCAACCCACGCTTCGTGACGTTTCGCTTTTTCACGAGATAGGATAGTTTCACCGAAGCCATCTTCTACTGCGTCCAGCGCTACATCAATAATATCACCAACAGCGATTTCAAGTTCGCCATCAGCGTTTTTGAACTGCTCAGTGGGGATTGCACTTTCAGATTTTAATCCCGCGTCCACTAATACGATATCTTTATCGATACCAACAACAGTACCTTTAACAATGGCACCTGGACGGGTTTCAAGTTCTTTTAAACTTTCTTCAAATAGTTGAGCAAAATTTTCAGTCATGATTGATTGGTTTCATCTTTTTTGACATCCACAATGCAATCCAGCGAATGTGGGGTTGTTCTAATAAGCCTGTTTCATCCTGAAACAAGCAGGTTTCCTACGTTACTACGGTTTTTCTTTAATAAATTCCACAACGGAATCAAGCACTTGCTCGATACTCATTGATGTAGAATCGAGAACAAGTGCATCATCAGCAGGAACTAAAGGTGCAATAGCACGATTAGTATCTCGCTCATCTCTTGCTTTTATATCCAGCAAAAGGTTGTCAATACTAACATTGCGCCCCGCAGCTTTCAACTGATTGAAGCGACGCGCCGCTCTCTCTTCGGCACTGGCGGTTAAGAATATTTTCGCTTTAGCATTCGGAAAAACCACCGTTCCCATATCGCGCCCATCAGCAACTAAGCCGGGCATTTCCCGAAATGCCCTTTGGCGCCTCAGCAGTGCCTCACGAACAGTTGGTATAGAGGCCACTTTGGAAGCCAATGCACCCACTTCTTCAGTACGGATCAATTCGCTCACGTCTTCGCCTTCGAGAATAACTTTGCAGCCATGATTGTGACTGACAAAATTAACATCCAAGCCCGACGCTAATGGCACTAAACCCTGCTCATCATCAGCTTCAATCTGGTGATGGATAGCAGCTATTGCCAATACTCGATATAACGCACCACTATCAAGAAATTGCCACCCTAAATGCTTCGCTAACAACGCACTTACCGTACCTTTGCCAGCACCGCTTGGTCCATCTATTGTAATAACAGGGACAGTTTCTAACATAGAATAGAGACTCCGTTATTCTACTACTTAGTTCAAAATTCGCGCGGTATTATACGCACAAACCAGCAGATAGCAATCTAGCCTTATGTGTGCATAACCCGCCGTTTCAATCTGCAGAATAATAATTATTTAATACTGATTGATGACAAGCGTTGGAAATAATCAGGGAATGTCTTGGCGGTACAACCCGGATCGTTAATAATCACTGCAGTTTCGCTTAGCGCTACTAAGGAGAAGCACATAGCCATACGATGATCATCATAGGTATCAATCGCGGCCAGTTGCAGATTATCGGTTGGGGTAATTTCAATGTAATCTTCACCTTCTACCACTGTTGCCCCGACTTTACGTAATTCAGTCGCCATCGCAGCCAAACGATCGGTTTCTTTTAAACGCCACGTATAAATATTCGATATTCTGGTTGTTCCTTTTGCAAATAACGCCGTCGTCGCTATGGTCATTGCCGCATCAGGAATATGATTCATATCCAAATCAACACCATGTAAAGGTCGTCCCTCGACTTCGATATAATCATCTCCCCAGTTGATACACGCGCCCATTTTTTCTAATACGTCAGCAAAACGAATATCACCTTGTATACTGTTTTTACCAACCCCAGTGACCTTAACCTTTCCACCTTTAATCGCCCCTGCCGCTAAAAAATAAGAGGCAGAGGATGCGTCGCCTTCCACTAAAAATGCGCCTGGAGACTGATATGCTTGCCCTGCTTTGACCACAAAGCGTTGATACTGATGATTTTCAACTTCAACCCCAAACTGCTGCATAATATGGAGGGTAATATCAATATAAGGTTTGGAAACAAGTTCGCCCTGAATTTGAATTTCGCAGTCGGTTTTAAATAAGGGAGCGGCCATTAATAACGCGGTTAAAAATTGGCTGGATAGCGTTCCGTCTACCTTAATGACTCCACCTTGTAATGCCTGTCCAGTAATTTTTAGTGGTACAAACCCTTCATTTTTAAGATATTCAATTTTTCCGCCTGCTGTTTTCAGAGCTTCAATCAAAGGCTGAATAGGACGTTCTTCCATTCGTGGCTCCCCCAAAATGGTAAACTCGCCTTGCGATACCGCTAAAGCAGCACATAAAGGCCTTACCGCGGTTCCGGCATTACCCAGAAATAACTCTAATGGCTCAGCAGCCTTGAATGCCCCCGCGTTGCCTTGCAACCAACACTGGGTTTTATCTTCGGACAAACGATATTGAATTCCTAACTGGCTCAATGCATTTAACATGTGCCGAATATCATCACTGTCCAGCAGGTTAGTGAGATGAGTCTCGCCCTTTGATAACGCGGCTAACAGTAATGCGCGATTTGACAAACTTTTGGAACCTGGAACATTAACAGTGCCGCTAACTTGGCTTATAGGTTCTAATTTTAATGATTCCATTATCCCATTCTCCTGCTGAAATCTTGCATAAAATCGGTAAGTGCGACCACCCCTTCAATAGGCATCGCATTGTAGATACTGGCACGCATTCCACCCACAGAACGATGCCCTTTTAACGCTAATAATCCCGCCTGTTGTGCCTGAGTTAAAAACTCTTGATCTAAGGTTGAATCAGCTAATTGAAACGGAATATTCATTTTGGATCGAAACGATTCAGCTACCGTATTACGGTAAAAGTCGTTTTGGTCTATTGTCTGGTAAAGTAATTGCGTTTTTTGTGCGTTTAACTCGGCCATTTTGGCCACCCCACCCTGACGTTTTAACCATTGGAATACCAAGCCAGCCAAATACCAGGCAAAAGTAGGTGGAGTATTAAACATGGAATCATTTTGAGCCTGCAGGGCATAATGTAAAATCGAAGGCGTTTCGGTACGCGCTCTGTCGAGTAAATCTTCTCGAACAATAACGACCGACAAGCCTGATGGTCCAATGTTTTTCTGGGCGCCCGCATAAATCAATCCAAAGCGGCTCACATCAATTTGACGAGATAATATATTCGACGACATATCGGCGACTAATGGAACATTCCCTACTGCTGGAACATCATTAATTTCAAGACCGTCCACGGTTTCATTTGAACAGTAATGGAAAAAGGCAGCATTCGGATTTAGCGACCATGTTGATGGCGCTGGCATCCCCATTTTACCGTTCTCAATCTGTGGTTTTGCAACAATGGAAGTTCGCAGATACTTAGTCGCTTCTTGCAACGCAGAGCTTGACCATGAGCCACTTAATAAGTAATCAGCTGACTGCTCGGGGTGGGATAGATTCATTGGCACCGCAGAAAACTGTCCTCGTCCCCCACCGTGACAAAACAACACCTGATAATTGTCCGGTATGGCTAATAAGTCACGTAAATCCTGTTCCGCTTGCTTGGCTAAGCTGATAAACGCACTGCTGCGGTGACTGATTTCCATCACCGAACAGCCCTGCTCTTGCCAATTCAGCATTTCTTGCTGTGCTTGCTGCATAACTTCAGCCGGCAACATGGCCGGACCCGCGCAAAAGTTAAATGTTGAACTCAACTGAACCCCGTTATTCATAATTTAAAATTCATTCGACAAAATTAAAAACGAGCGGTAAAAACCGCCCGTTTGTTAACACTAACAATAATAATACCCGTCGGGATTAATTCTCGTCATCCTGGGAAGGCGTTGATGCGTCTTCTCCATCTTGTGTCGTGGCTGAAGCTTCAACTAGCTCGTCAATCTCTTCGGCTAACTCATCATCGGCAATAGCGATTTCTTCAATTCGCTGCAATCCGACTACATGCTCTCCCTCGATGGTTCTAATCAGAATTACGCCTTGGGTATTCCGACCGACGGTAGAGACTTCACTTACGCGAGTTCTTACCAGAGTGCCTTTATCACTGATCAACATGATTTCATCATCTTCATCAACTTGTACGGCGCCAACAACGGCACCATTACGTTCTGACACTTTAATCGAAACCACCCCTTGGGTAGCACGGCTCTTAGCGGGATAATCCGCTAATGGGGTACGTTTACCGTAACCATTTTCGGTGGCGGTTAATACTGCACCATCACTATGAGGCACAATGAGTGACACAACTTTTTGACCTTCTTTAAGTTTCATGCCGCGCACACCGGTTGCGGTGCGTCCCATTGCACGAACTTGAGACTCATGGAAACGTACGACTTTACCACTATCAGAAAACAACATGATTTCGCTGTCATCATCGGTTAAGGCCACACCAATCAATTCATCGTCATCGCGTAAATTAACCGCAATAATGCCATTTGCACGTGGTCGTGAATATTGGGTGAGTTCGGTTTTCTTCACGGTACCGGCGGCGGTCGCCATAAAGACATACTTACCTTCAACAAATTCTTTTATAGGTAAGATGGCCGTTATACGTTCACCTTCTTCCAATGGCAAAATGTTAACTATTGGACGACCACGGGCATTACGACTCGCTAATGGCAGTTGATAAGTTTTCAACCAGTACAAGCGACCACGAGTCGAGAAGCACAAAATGTGATCATGGGTATTAGCAATCAGTAATTTCTCGATGAAATCTTCATCTTTCATCTTGGTCGCCGACTTGCCTCGCCCGCCTCGACGCTGAGCTTCATAATCAACTAATTTTTGATATTTTACATAACCTTCATGGGACAGGGTGACGACAACGTCTTCCTGCTCAATCAGATCTTCCATGTCGATATCATGAGAAGCAGCAGTAATTTCAGTACGACGCTCATCACCGTATTCATCACGAATTAATTCGAGTTCTTCACGGATAACTTCCATCAGTCGCTCTGGACTAGACAAAATAAACATCAAGGCGGCAATAACTTCCATTAGCTCGCGATATTCTGCCAATATTTTATCGTGTTCCAGACCGGTCAATTTATGTAAACGCAAGTCCAGTATCGCTTGTGCCTGTTGTTCAGTCAGGAAATACAGACCATCACGTACACCATACTCTGGCTCTAACCAGTCAGGACGAGCCGCATCAACGCCGGCTTTCTCCAGCATTTGCGCCACATCACCCAACTTCCAGCCGGCAGCCGTTAATGCTAATTTCGCATCTGCAGGACTGTTAGAGGCTTTGATTAACGCGATAATTTCATCAATATTAACCAGCGCAATGGCCAAACCTTCCAAGATATGCGCTCGGTCACGGGCTTTACGTAATTCATAAACCGTTCTGCGGGTTACCACTTCACGTCGATGCAGAATAAAGGCTTTCAACATATCCGGAAGATTAAATATCTTCGGCTGATTGTTATCCAGCGCAACGATATTTATCCCGAATACGGTTTGTAATTGTGTATTACGGTACAACTGGTTAAGTAATACTTCACCGGATTCGTTACGTTTTACTTCCACTACAATACGCATGCCATCCTTATCAGATTCATCACGTAATGCGGAAACCCCTTCTATTTTCTTCTCTTTTACCAGTTCGGCGATTTTCTCAATCAAACGGGCTTTATTCACCTGATAAGGGATCTCGGTGATAATAATCGTTTCTTTGCCGTTGTCTTCGGTCTCGACTTCCGCTCTGGCACGCATATAGATTTTACCGCGACCAGTACGGTAAGCTTCTTCGATCCCCTTACGGCCACTAATAATAGCGGCAGTCGGAAAATCCGGACCTGGAATAAGCTCGATTAGCTCTTCGATGGTAATATCCGGATTGTTGATCATGGCAATACAGCCATTTACTACTTCTGTCAGATTGTGTGGAGGAATATTGGTTGCCATCCCCACCGCAATACCTGACGAACCATTAATCAGCAAATTCGGTACTTTAGTCGGCAATACTTCTGGAATATGCTCAGTACCATCGTAGTTAGGTACAAAATTAACCGTTTCTTTATCTAAGTCTGCTAATAACTCATGGGAAATTTTAGCCATGCGAATTTCGGTATAACGCATCGCCGCAGCCGAGTCACCGTCTACAGAACCAAAGTTACCTTGACCATCCACCAGCATATAACGCAATGAAAAAGGCTGCGCCATCCGAACGATAGTGTCGTATACAGCAGAATCACCATGAGGGTGATATTTACCAATAACATCACCCACCACACGGGCAGATTTTTTATAAGATTTATTCCAATCGTTTTTCAGTTCATTCATCGCAAATAATACGCGACGATGAACCGGTTTTAGCCCATCACGTACATCGGGTAATGCTCGCCCGACGATAACGCTCATGGCGTAATCCAGATAAGAATTTTTTAGTTCTTCCTCAATATTGATGGGGAGAATTTGGTTGGCATGATCAGTCATATACTGCCTTGTCCCTAATTGTTCATTTACGCTATTTGATTGGGCTGTTTGTAGCCTAATCAGTGCGATATTAGCGAGTTATAGATTATTGTTATAAGCGCCCGATTCTATCATTCAAATCCACAAATAAACAGCCATCTTTACCTTCTATTAACTTGTATCGCTAATCATATATTTGTATAAAAAATATCAAAACGAACAGTATTATATAAATAATTCAATTAGTTATTAAATTGTTGTGCGCATTTTGCTTTGACATTTTATTTGCTCATGAAATGTCTGCTGCGGTCAGCAAGTTTGTTTTTTCTTCATATGTCAAAGTGCATAAGGTAACAGATGCATTTATCACGTTCGGATGGTTATAATGGTGATAACTCAGTCCAAGAAAAATGATCATGAACGAAGTACTAAATCAACCAGATAATGTCGACCCAGCAGAAATTGAAAAGTTTTCAGCCTTAGCCAGTCGATGGTGGGATTTAGAAGGCGAATTTAAGCCTTTACATCAAATTAACCCGTTGCGCTTGGATTATATCGCCCACCAGGCTAACGGTTTGTTTGGCAAAAACATACTTGATGTAGGCTGTGGTGGCGGTATTTTAGCTGAGAGTATGGCCCGCCTGGGGGCCAATGTAACAGCGATCGATATGGCCAATGATTCATTGGCGGTGGCCAAACTACACGGTTTAGAAACCGGTATTAAGGTTGATTATCAGCACTGCACCGCTGAACAATTTGCCCAACAACATCCACAACAGTTCGACATCGTCACGTGCCTGGAGATGTTAGAGCACGTACCGGATCCCCAATCAGTAGTGAATGCATGTGAAACATTGGTAAAACCCGGTGGATTAGTGTTCTTTTCAACGTTAAATCGCAATTTTAAATCCTGGTTAATGGCAATAGTCGCTGCAGAAAAAATATTAAAGCTGGTTCCGGAAGGTACCCATCAACATGATAAATTTATTAAGCCATCAGAATTATTAGGCTGGCTTGATCAAACCGCATTAAACGCAAAACATATGACAGGATTGCATATGAACCCGCTCTCGCGTCAGTATTATCTCTCCGAGCATAATGTCGATGTAAATTACTTATTATGCTGCCATAAAGATGATTAGAAACCGCTAAACATCGCACCATTGCTATAAAAATCAACATTGTCAAGAATCACTATATATAGTGCGCTCAAATGTCAAACAACACTATATATCGTATAGCTATTAAAAAAAGTATTTTAAAATTAAAAAAACTTAGAGGCTTTTTTAACACTATTTTTGTATTGCATTTAAAAGATCTCGGCACACTTAAAGGCTTTGCGGTGAGCTTTCACTAACTGGCAAATATGCATTGTTCACGATGTTGAATAAACCACCATATATTGGGTTGCATTCATCCTAATACCTCACTATCTTGTGCTTAATCCTATAAATCTGAATCTATTAATAAGAAATCAAAATAATCGACAAAATTTCAGACCACAGGATCAGATAACCCAAGGTATTAAGCCTTGAATTTGCGCTAAACATAACAACTAAAATGGCTGACTGGCATGAACGACAACATATTTGTTGCTAAACGCAATGGAGAAAAAGAACCTATCGACTTGGACAAAATCCATAAAGTCATTACTTGGGCTGCAAAAGGATTAAAAAATGTCTCGGTCTCACAGGTAGAAATTAAAGCTCATCTGCAATTTTATGATGGCATCAAAACCGAAACCATTCATGAAACCTTAATAAAATCAGCGGCTGATCTTATTTGTGATGACAGTCCTGATTACCAATATCTAGCCGCTCGATTAGCAATCTTTCATCTGCGCAAAAAAGCCTATGGCCAATTTGAACCGCCAGCATTGGTAGATCATGTCAAAGCCATGGTTGATCTGGGTAAGTACGATAAACACTTGCTGGAAGACTTCAGTACAGAAGAGTTGAATGAACTTGGTGATTATATCGATCACTGGCGTGATATGAATTTTAGCTACGCTGCGGTTAAGCAATTGGAAGGTAAATACTTGGTACAAAACCGGGTTACCGGGCAAATTTATGAAAGTGCCCAATTCCTTTATATGCTGGTGTCTGCCTGCCTGTTTGCTAATTATGACAAATCTGTGCGTCTGGATTACATCAAACGTTTTTATGACGCGACATCTTTGTTTAAAGTGTCCTTACCTACTCCCATTATGGCAGGCGTGCGAACCCCGACTCGTCAATTTAGCTCCTGTGTATTGATTGAAGCGGATGACAGTCTGGATTCTATTAACGCCACCACCAGTGCCATTGTAAAATATGTCAGTCAACGCGCTGGAATTGGGGTTAATGCGGGACGCCTGCGGGCATTAGGTAGTGAAATTCGTGGTGGAGAGGCCTATCACACCGGTTGTATACCTTTTTACAAATATTTCCAAACTGCGGTAAAAAGCTGTTCTCAAGGCGGTGTCCGTGGTGGTGCAGCCACCTTATTCTATCCTTTGTGGCACCTTGAAGTAGAATCACTATTGGTACTTAAAAATAACCGTGGTGTAGAAGAAAACCGGGTTCGCCATTTGGATTATGGTGTGCAATTTAACAAGCTGATGTATCAACGTCTGATTAAAGATGATTATATCACGCTGTTCAGCCCTTCTGATGTGCCGGGCATGTACGATGCCTTTTTTGCCGATCAGGAAAAATTCGAACAACTGTATGTCAAGTATGAGCAAGACGATAGTATTCGCAAAAAGCGGATCAAAGCCATTGAGTTGTTTAGTTTATTTATGCAAGAACGCGCCAGTACCGGGCGAATCTATTTGCAAAATGTTGATCACTGTAATACCCACAGCCCATTTGATCCGGCGGTAGCACCAGTAAGACAAAGTAACCTTTGTCTTGAAATCGCTCTTCCGACCAAGCCTTTGAATAACGTAAATGATCCTGAAGGTGAAATTGCTTTATGTACCCTGTCGGCCTTTAATCTGGGCGAAATTAACGAACTGGATGATTTTGAAGAGCTAGCCGATATTACCGTGCGGGCTTTGGATAATTTGCTTGAATATCAGGATTATCCGGTACCGGCTGCTTTAAATGCCACGATGGGTCGTCGTACTTTGGGTATTGGGGTCATTAACTTTGCCTATTATTTGGCTAAAAACGAGGCAAAATACTCTGATGGCAGCGCCAACGGGCTTATTCATCGCACGTTTGAAGCAATGCAATATTATCTACTTAAAGCCTCATGCAAACTGGCTCAAGAAACTGAACCTTGTAAAAAGTTTAATGAAACTACGTATGCCAAAGGGTTGATGCCAACGGATACCTACAAGAAAGAATTGGATGCCGTTTGTAATGAGCCTTTGCATTATGATTGGGACACGTTACGCCAAGAAATCGTAAAACACGGACTTCGTAACAGTACCCTGTCGGCCTTAATGCCCTCAGAAACGTCATCACAAATATCTAATGCCACAAATGGCATCGAACCACCTCGTGGACATATTAGTGTTAAATCCAGTAAAGATGGGGTGTTAAAACAAGTCGTTCCGGAATACGAGCGACTAAAAGATAAATACGAACTATTGTGGGACATACCTACTAACGATGGCTATTTGCAATTAGTTGGTGTGATGCAAAAGTTTGTTGACCAAACTATCTCGGCCAACACCAGTTACGATCCAGCCAAGTTTGATGGTGGCAAAGTTCCCATGAAACTGTTGCTTAAAGATTTGCTAACGGCTTACAAACTGGGTGTGAAAACCTTGTATTACCACAACACCCGAGATGGTGCTTCAGATACAATGGAAGACAAAAAAGTCAACGTTAATCAGGCCGAAAAAGCCGTAGTTGAAGTTGTTACGGAAGACGATGACGGCTGTGAAGGTGGAGCCTGTAAAATATAACAACAATCACTATTGCCCTTAGGATCAGGAATCGATTCTGAAATAGTGATTATAAAAAAGGGGAATGGGCTCATTGTAGTTCGCTGTAATGGGCCCGTGCGTTAATTTATCTTTATTCAGAAGTGCTATGAAATATACAACCTTTAATCAAAATACCACCAACGCTCTACTCGAACCGATGTTTTTTGGTAACCCCGTCAACGTTGCTCGCTACGACCAGCAAAAACACAATGTGTTTGAGAAGCTGATTGAGAAACAGATTTCATTTTTTTGGCGGCCTGAAGAAGTGGATGTCAGTAAAGACAGGGTTGATTTTCAAAAATTATCTGAGCCAGAAAAACATATTTTTATTTCCAATCTAAAATACCAAACACTGCTTGACTCCATTCAGGGACGCAGCCCGAATATCGCTTTTTTGCCGATACTATCCCTGCCTGAATTGGAAACCTGGGTTGAAACATGGTCATTTTTCGAGACTATCCATTCGCGTTCCTATACCCATATACTGCGTAATTTATTTACCGATCCAAGCGCTATCTTTGAAGATATTGTGGTGAATGAAGAAATTAAAAAACGAGCTTCAGATATATCCCAATATTATGACGACCTGATATTCGCCACTCAGTTATGGCAAACATTGGGCGAAGGTGTACATAACATCAATGGCGAAACCCATAACATCACCATGCGTGAGCTGAAGAAAAAGTTGTATCTATGCATGTGTTCTGTCAATGCGCTAGAAGCCATTCGTTTTTATGTTTCATTTGCTTGTACGTTTGCCTTTGCCGAACGCGAATTAATGGAAGGTAATTCCAAAATAATCCGTTTAATCGCCCGCGATGAAAACCTGCACCTGACCTCGACACAGCACATAATTAACATCTGGATGAAAGGTAAAGACGATCCTGAAATGGCCGAGATTGCCGAAGAACTGAAAGAGCAATCAAAAGCCATATTCATGCAGGCCGTTGAGCAAGAAAAACAATGGGCAGAGTATTTATTCCAGCATGGCTCCATGATTGGATTAAACAAAGAAATTCTGTGCCAATACGTTGAATACATCGCCAATCACCGGATGGATTCTATTGGTTTAGGCAAGCCTTTTGATGTTACCAGTAACCCACTGCCGTGGATGAATAACTACCTGGTATCGGATAATGTACAGGTTGCACCACAAGAGTCGGAAATCAGTTCTTATTTGGTGGGACAAATTGATTCAGAAGTTGACGCCAACGAATTTGATGATTTCGATCTCTAATTAATGACCGATAAAGCAACACCTTTTATGATTGTAGTCAAAGATCACGGTGAATATGTTCAACAGCAAGAGCGAACTTTGCTGCAATCATTGGAAGATAATCAGCTGGACGTGCATTACCATTGTCGGGAAGGTTTCTGCGGTGCCTGCCGCACCCGCCTACTAAAAGGTTCAGTACATTATGTTACTGAACCTTTAGCTTATATTGATGACGATGAAATACTGCCCTGCAGCTGTATAGCAACCAGTGATATCGAAATCGAACTGAGCTAATCCCTGTTTAGCAATTTCTCACTGCCTTTTTAATAATCCGCTCAGCCACGTAAATTATCTGATTGTTTATCCTGATTAAGGTTTTTACGTTGCCGAAAGTAATTCACCGCTTTGATGCCAACCGATACGACCAAGGCAATAAATAGCAGATGAAAAAAACTATGCCCCATCCCATCACCTAAAAAATGATCTTCGTGTGCACTGACTAGACTAGAAAAGCCCATGCCTGAGATCATTAACGCTAAACTTTTTATTAATCGCATATTTTGTTCCTACTGTTCTTGTAATTAATCGATTATGCATCTGCGGCTAGAGGCGCTTGCAACATCCCCTCGGTTTCAATAAAACCGATGATCTCATCAACACCTTGTAGCGTTTTGAGGTTGCTAAAAACAAAGGGCTTATCACCTCGCATTCGTTTCGCATCCGTATCCATAACTTCAAGGGATGCGCCAACCATGGGGGCCAAATCAATTTTATTTATAATTAACAAGTCTGATTTGGTGATGCCCGGGCCACCCTTGCGCGGAATTTTGTCACCGGCAGAAACGTCAATGACATACAAGGTTAGGTCGGACAGTTCCGGACTAAAGGTCGCACTCAAATTATCCCCGCCACTTTCAACCAGCACAAAGTCCAACCCGGGATGACGGGATTCCAGCTCATCGATGGCGGCCAGATTCATTGACGCATCTTCTCGAATGGCAGTATGGGGGCACCCCCCGGTTTCCACGCCCATAATCCGATCAGCGTCGAGTGCGTTATGTTTGGTCAAAAACTCTGCATCTTCGCGGGTATAAATATCATTAGTCACCACCGCCATATCGTATTTATCCCGCAACGCCAAACATAGCGTACGTAACAGTGCGGTTTTGCCTGAACCTACAGGCCCCCCTACTCCAATTCTCAATATTTGTTTATGTTTCATTTTTACTCCTCGTCCTGTAATCAGGATCTAAATAGGCGACTATATTGGGTTTCGTGCCAGGCGCTGGCCATTGCCAAACGTGGCAAACTACTACCCAATTGTTCATCTTCAAGAGTCATTGCGGTATCAATAGCCGCTTCAACTTGCTGTGTTAAACCAAATAACAAATTTTGTGCCTGCGTTTGTCCCAACGGAACTAATTTAGTGGCCGCCGCTACCTGATTATCAATAAAGGTCCAACCGTAGCCACTTAAAGCACTGTTTAAGTCAATTCCCCATAACCAGGCCGCGAACGCAAATGCCGCCACAAAACTAATTTCAGTCAGGTTTGTTAATTCGCCGTAGTCACTCAGATCCAGTTGCTCAATATTGTTCAATAAGCGTATCAGCGCCTTGCCCATGGCTAAATCGCCCATGCGTAATTCAGCACTTTCGCGACAAGCCAGCAAAAACTGGTTCCACTGACAGAAACCGGCTAAATCATGCTCAACCAAACATTGATAACAACGTTTCAATAGCGCTAAATCAGTCGGAGCGATGGACTCGCGCAAATTCAGTTCGATCCAGCTGCAGGTGCTGTCTGCATCTTTAATCCATTGTTGTTCGATGGCGTATTCCAACCCTTGTGAAAACGCAAAACCGCCGATAGGCAAATTCGCACTGCATAGTTGCAATAAGCGAGATAGTTTCAACGCGTTAACCTGAGGATGAATGGATGTGACATTAGCAGACATCTTGATCAGTGCTCATGTTCATGATGATGACCCGCGCCATGTTGTGCCCCATAAGCGCCACTTTCCGGTTCAAACAGCGCCGGTTGATGATCGGTGTCTAATGCATAGTTTGTCACCAGCTCTTCCAGCACATGATCCGGCTTAAAGCGCAACCATCGATCACCTATCTGGATTTTGGTGTGCCGGTTGCCAAGGTGGTAACACATTTTGCTAAATACCTGCCAGTCATCCGTTGTAGCGGTTACCACAGCTTCTAACGCGCCTTTTACTTGTACTAATTTACCGCATTCGGTTTTGAGTATTTCTCCTACTTTTAATGGATGGCCGCGCTCAATAAAAATCGCAATCGCTTCTCCCTGATCGGTAGTGGATTTTATTCTGGCTTTTTGGCGAGTGTCATAGTCCAGCGTAATACTGTCATTAATCGGCTGATGGGCGTGATCCAGTCGTTGATAAACTTGCAACATCACTATATTTTCCTTAAAAACATATACATAAACAGCGCTTAAAATAAACAGTAGCGCTGAGCGAGCGGCAGTATGGTTGCAGGCTCACAGCTGAGTAACTCGCCATTAGCCCGCACCTCATAGGTTTGCGCGTCCACGTCTATTTGCGGCAACCAGTCGTTGTGGATCATGTCTTTTTTACTGATATTTCGAGTATCACGACATGCTCCAATCAGGCGGGTCAATCCAATCTTTTCCGGTACTCCGAGTTCCACGGCCGCTTTTGACAGAAAGGTCATGGAGGTTGCAGCGACCGCTTTGCCCAAGGCGCCAAACATAGGGCGATAGTAGACGGGCTGAGGAGTAGGAATTGACGCATTTGCATCCCCCATTGGCGCCGCTGCTATAAAGCCGGATTTAATAATCAGTGCCGGTTTAATCCCGAAAAAAGCCGGTTTCCACAAGACTAAATCGGCTAATTTACCGACCTCCACCGATCCCACTTCATGACTGATACCATGACTAATAGCCGGATTAATGGTGTATTTAGCGATGTAGCGTTTAACTCTGAAGTTATCATTACGATCGGTATCAGGTGCAAGTGAACCACGCTGTTGTTTCATCTTGTGTGCGGTTTGCCATGTCCGAGTGATCATCTCACCCACTCGCCCCATGGCCTGAGAGTCAGAGGCAATCATGCTAATTGCCCCCAAGTCATGCAAAATATCTTCAGCGGCAATACTTTCTTTCCTGATCCGCGAATCGGCAAAGGCAATATCTTCCGGGATGGAAGCATCCAGATGATGACATACCATCAACATATCCAGATGTTCATCAATAGTATTGATGGTATAAGGCCGGGTCGGATTGGTTGAAGAAGGTAAGACATTTGCTTCACCACAGGCTTTGATTATATCCGGTGAATGACCACCACCAGCCCCTTCAGTGTGGTAGGTGTGAATGGTTCGGCCCTTGAAGGCACCGATGGTACTTTCCACAAAGCCGGATTCATTCAACGTATCGGTATGAATTGCCACTTGGACGTCATATTGTTCAGCCACTGCCAAACAATTATCAATCGATGCAGGTGTGGTGCCCCAATCTTCGTGTAATTTAAGCCCGCATACTCCTGCTTCGATCTGTTCTTTAATCGCTAAGGGTAAACTGGTATTACCCTTACCCAAAAAGCCAAAGTTCATCGGCATATCATTAGTCGCTTGCAACATTTTATGAATGTTCCAAGGCCCCGGAGTGCAGGTGGTCGCATTGGTGCCAGTGGCCGGTCCGGTACCGCCGCCTATCATGGTGGTAACACCCGACATCATGGCTTCTTCAACCTGTTGAGGGCAAATAAAATGAATATGGGCGTCAATTCCGCCGGCAGTCAGAATTTGACCTTCACCGGCGATGACTTCAGTACCCGCTCCGATTTCAATATCAACGTTATCCTGAATATCCGAGTTACCGGCTTTACCGATGATCGCTATTCGGCCATTTTTAATTCCCACATCGGCTTTGATAATCCCCCAATGGTCGACAATCAACGCATTGGTAATCACTACATCTACACATTCGGCGCAACATATTTGTCCCTGTCCCATGCCATCACGAATAACTTTTCCGCCACCAAACTTCACTTCTTCGCCGTATTCGGTGTAGTCACGCTCCACTTCAATCCACAAATCGGTATCAGCCAGTCGTACCCTGTCCCCTGTGGTTGGGCCAAACATATGGGCATAGGCTTGTTTATCAATATTAGCCATTGTTTGGCTCCTTTGAATCGTTCTGATCAGCGCTTAAACTCCCCATAACATCGGCACGGAAACCATACACATTGCGTTTGCCGGCATAGGCCACCAGTTCCACCTCACGCTGCTGTCCCGGCTCAAATCGAACAGCCGTTCCCGCGGTGATATTCAGGCGAAAGCCTTTACAAATATCCCGTTCAAAATGCAGCGCCGGATTGACCTCATAAAAGTGATAATGGGAGCCCACCTGAATCGGCCGATCACCAGAATTAGCCACGGTAACTTGTATGGTTTGTCGCCCTACATTGAGCTGGTGCAGACCTGAATCAGTTTTAATTTCGCCGGGTATCATGTTGGCCTCCACTAAATAATCGGATGATGAACGGTCACCAATTTGGTGCCATCGGGAAATGTTGCTTCAACCTGTACATCGGGGATCAGTTCGGCAATGCCGTCCATGACTTGCTCCTTGCTTAATAAAGTTCGGCCGTAATCCATTAATTCTGCGACCGTGCGACCATCTCTGGCTCCTTCCATTATTTCCATCGAAATATAAGCGACCGCTTCGGGGTAATTTAACTTTACCCCGCGTTTTAAACGGCGTTCAGCCAACAATGCTGCGGTAAATATCAATAATTTATCTTTTTCTCTGGGTAATAAATCCATCGTTGTTTCTCATATCTGCTTTTTAACGACTAAGTCCGATTCAGGTAAACCAGATGCGCGGTTGCTGAACATCCTGTCCTTTACAATAAGGACGCGTAAGTTGCCATATTTGAATAAAATAATGCTTACATTGCTGGGCTTGTGAGCCCAAATAGCGCGCCACTAACACGCCATCAAGATTGGTGATACTAACCAGCTGTGAGGCGTTCATTTCACTAATGAGTGCTCTAACTTGTTCAAGCAATTCACGCCGTTGATTTTCATTTAAATCGGGGACATAAAGAATAAAACTGCCAAATACCGGATTACCGGCCAGTCCCGCGGAATGCTGTAACAGCTTATTGCTAGCATTAATGACTATACGGTCGTGATAAATCAGTTTTTGCTGGCAAAATAATCGATTTAATTGGGTGAATTGGCCTTTATTAAAGGGTTGCTGTGAGGCCGGCAAACCCAAACAGGTAATTTCCCAACCTAAATAAATACTGTCTGATTGCAGATGAATATCTACCTGATTAAACGCATCGGCACCGTTATAAATCAGCGTCTCTTGCGGCAGATATTCGAGCATCGCTTGGGAGCCAATATAAAAGGTGCTGATTTGGGTTTGTTTCGTATCACCAATATTCAGGTCATCGCGAGCACGATAGAAACGATTGGCACCAGGCGTGGTAATCAAAGCTTGTGCATCCTCTCCCAACCTTGATAGCAGATGCAATTCGTCACCGGAGACGATACCGGCAGGAGGATGTAATAAATACACATGGGCGCATTGTCGGCCTTCGGGATAGAACGCTTTTTGCACCGATAATGGCCCCTGACGCCTGACCTTGTTGAGTCGGGTTCCATCGTTATTACAAGTAAACTCCAGTTCCAGACTGGCAATCCAGCTATTTTTGCCCGTTTTTAGCGATGGCGCTGTGACCACTGCATTTTTTACCGCATTATATTGCATCAATAAATTTACACCGCCAGATGTTGACTAACCAATTCGGCATCCAATTTTTCCATTTCCCCTGATGCAATTACCGAGCCTTTTTCCATTAAATAGAAAAACTCTCCCACCGCCCGGGCAAAAGGCAGTTTTTGCTCAACCAGTATGATGGTCATACCCTGTTCTTTGTTAAGCTTAAGCAATACATCACGGATCAGTTGCACGATATTGGGTTGTATGCCCTCATTTGGTTCATCGAGTATCAATACGTCGGGATTCAGTACTAAGGCGCGGGCTATCGCTAACTGTTGCTGCTGGCCTCCGGACAAATCGCCGCCACGCCGATGTAACATTTCCTTTAACACCGGAAACAACGCATAAACCGATTCGGGGATCTTTTTCGAACGCTGGCGCTGACAATTCAGACTCAACTTGAGATTTTCTTCTACCGTTAACTGGGGGAAAATATCCCGCCCTTGTGGAACATAACCAATACCAATGTTTGGCCTTAATTCAACACTCTCACGGGAAACATCCTTGTTGCCAATCTGGATCACGCCACTATCAATAGGAAGTAAGCCCATAATGCACTTAAGCAAGGTGGTTTTACCCACTCCATTACGTCCCATGATACAAGTTCTGGAACCCGGCTTGATGCACATATCCAGATCCCACAAAATTTGAGTGCCGCCATATTTTTGATTTACTGATGTCAATTCGATCATAATTAACTGTGATCCTCACCCAAATAAACTTCAATCACTTGTGGATTTGACTGAATCTGAGCCATGCTACCTTCAGCCAAGACTGAACCTTGATGTAATACAGTCACCGTTCTAGCAATTGAACGGACAAACGCCATATCATGCTCCACAACCACTACCGAATGCTCCCCTGCCAATGAAGTAAGCAATTCAGCAGTGCGCTCTGTTTCTTGCGCCGTCATCCCCGCCACCGGCTCATCAACCAGCAATAATTGCGGTTCGGCCGCGAGTAACATGCCAATTTCCAACCACTGTTTCTGTCCGTGAGACAATGCTCCCGCCATCATGTTGCGGTGCTGGCTCAGACCAATAGTGGTCAGAATTTGATCTATTTTGTCTTGTTGATAAGTGGTTAATTTGTGCACCAATGCCGACCAAACTCCCTTATCACCAGCCAAACTTAACTCGATATTTTCAAACACCGTGAGAAACTCAAACACTGTCGGCTTTTGAAACTTTCTACCGATACCAGCCTGAGCAATATCAGCTTCAGTCATTCCAAGTAAATTGATTTGCTGACCAAAGCTCACTTTACCGGTATCAGGGCGGGTTTTTCCGGTGATCACATCCATTAAGGTGGTTTTACCTGCGCCATTGGCGCCAATCAGGCAACGTAATTCGCCTTTTTTGATATACAAATTAAGATCATTCAGCGCCTTGAATCCATCAAAACTGACACTGACATCTTCCACATACAAGATCATCCCATGACGAGTATCCACCGATGATTGGAGGTTCTCTGCACTATCTATCAACGCCGTCATGACTTCACCTCCTTTGGCGATTGACCAACCGCAGGTTGACGGGATTTAAATAACTGGCCCTGCAATGAAGGCAATAAACCAGCAATTCCCTTAGGCAGTAGCAATGTGACTAACACAAACAGTCCACCTAAGGCATACAACCAGGCTTCTGGCATCACTGCTGTTAAACGGGTTTTGGCATAGCTGACAATAATCGCACCTATGAGTGCACCGTATAATGATCCCCGTCCACCAATCGCCACCCATACAACGATTTCAATCGAATTGAGCGGTGAAAACTCTCCGGGATTAATAATGCCCACTTGAGGCACATAAAGGGCGCCGGCGACGCCGGCAAACATGGCGGAGATCACAAAGATACACACTTTATAATGCTCAGGTTTATAACCAATAAAACGCACACGACTTTCTGCATCACGAATGGAGACCAGCACCCGTCCCATTTTTGAATTAACAATATAATGGCTGATCCAGAACCCTAATCCCAAAGCCAACGCGGTCATGGCAAATAGCACTACACGTGTGTTGTCAGCCTGCAATGAATAGCCCAGAATTTCTTTGAAATCTGTCAGGCCATTGTTACCACCAAAGCCCATCTCGTTACGGAAAAAACTTAATAACAATGCGTAGGTCATTGCTTGAGTCATAATCGACAAATACACCCCGCTAACTCGTGAACGGAAAGCCATCGAGCCAAACACAAAAGCTAATAGTCCGGGCCCAACAAACACCATCACCACCATCCACAGAAAACTGTCAGACCCCAGCCAATACCATGGCAAGCTATCCCAATTGAGAAACACCATAAAATCCGGTAATTCCGGGTTGCCATACACGCCACGATCACCAATTTGGCGCATTAGGTACATGCCCATGGCATAACCGCCCAAGGCAAAAAAAGCCCCATGCCCCAAGCTCAATATCCCGCAATACCCCCAGACCAAATCAACTGCCAACGCCAATAAGGCATAACACAGATATTTACCCATTAACGTGACGGTATAAGTACTCACATGTAATAACGAACCTTCGGCAAATACCAGGTTGCAAAAAGCCACATAAAAGGTGCTGTTCAACAAACAAACCACGACTGTTTGCAGACTATTGGCGAACTTAATCGCTCCGTGAATTTTGGATAAATAACTCATGATTCCGCCGCCCTTCCTTTGATTGGAAATAATCCTTGAGGACGCTTTTGCATAAACAGGATCAAACCGATTAATACCAGAATACTGGCCAGTACCGAGCCGGTTAGCGGCTCCAGAAATTTATTAATCGTGCCCAGTGACATGGCGGCCAATAGTGTGCCCCACAAGTTGCCCACGCCGCCAAATACTACGACTAAGAAGGAATCGATAATATAGGATTGGCCCATATTAGGGCCCACATTGGTTAATTGACTTAGTACTACCCCTGCAATTCCCGCAATACCGGAACCCAGACCAAAGGTAATCGCGTCGACCCAGCTACTACGTATACTCAGGGCTCTAGCCATTTGTCTGTTTTGCGACACCGCTCTGACATGAAGCCCCAATGAGGTTTTATTCATAACCAACATTAAGATGAAAAACACGGCCAGTGAAAACAGCAGGATATACAGGCGGTTATAGGTAAGTGAGAAAATTGGATTAATCTGCCAGGAGCCACTTATCCAGTCAGGACTACTGACTTGGCGATTGAGCGGAGAAAAAACCGTGCGTACCAGTTGCTGCAAAATAAGGCTGATGCCGAACGTGGCCAACAAGGTTTCTAACGGGCGGCCCTTCAAAAAGCGAATGACACAACGTTCGATGACTATTCCCATACTACCGGATACCACAAAGGCTGCAGGGATGGCGATAAACAGAGAATAGGCGAGTAACTCCGGAAAAAGTTGCTGTACCGCATAAGTGGTATATGCTCCGAGCATAATCATCTCGCCATGAGCCATGTTGATTACCCCCATCACGCCAAAAGTAATCGCCAAACCGATGGCAGCCAGCAGTAATACCGAGCCCAAACTTAATCCAAAGAAAATGTTTTCGATAAACTGATAAAAGCTACGCTTGTTTTCAATACTATCAATGGCTTTTTCCAGCGCTCTTTTTAGTTGAGCATCATCTTTATCGACTTGACGTAATTCCATCGCCATCACATTTTTAACGCTCGGCTCCAAACTACTGGCAACAATCTTAATCGCTGCCAATTTTTGTGCTCTATCACCGGTTTTAAGTTGACGCACAGCAATCGCTGTTTGCATCAAATTTTTAACATCGTTGTTTGATTCGGTCTTGACCAGTTTTTGTAATCGCTGGGTTGCCCCCTGATCCGGGTTATCCAGAATTTGCTGCACCGCTTGCAAGCGGATATCCGCATCGGAATGGGTAAAATTAAGCTGTGCCAAGAGGCCCCGTAGTTGGCTACGTAGATTATTATTGGTACGTATTTTTTTAAGCCCTGATTTGGCTTGGGGTGCAAGGTTTGTGGAGCTAAGAATGTCTTGTGCAGCATACAGACCGTCGGGTTGCTTTTTGATCCATACCACCCGTTTATCCTTTTTAAGATAATACAGGTCCCCTTCGATTAAATATTTCAAGACCTTGTCGACTCTGGGATCACCGCTATCGGCCAGTTCTTCGGCCAAAATGGAGAGTTGCTTGAAATTGGCATCGGGCAATTGCGCGACGAGTGTAGAGAAATGAGTCTCATCGTCAGCAAAGCTCACATTAACGACGCTCAACCAGCACAGTATCCCACAAAAAAGCACGCCAATAGTGTTGCTATACGAACGACGCATTCATTATTCCTCGGGAAATTGGTTTAGGTTATTAATACGCTTGTGATGGAAGCAGAGCGTTATACTCTGCTTCCTCAATAACTACATATTTTGACCAGAACACTTGGCGGTTTTGGTGTCAAAATTTCCGCATTTAACCGGGAACGTCCAATCTGAAATCAAATATTTAGAGCTGTCTAAATAATTTGACCAGGCATCACCGATTACCGTATCTGGCGTGGATGACACCACTTCAAACTGACCATTTTCCTGAATTTCACCAATCAATACCGGTTTGGATAAGTGATGATTTGAATTCATTACCGCGATACCGCCGGTCAAATTCGGGGTAGTCACGCCAATCATGGCCTGTTCTACACTATCAACATCAGTAGTACCGGCTTTTTCAACGGCTTTAGCCCACATATTGAAACCGATATAAGTGGCTTCCATCGGATCGTTGGTAACACGTTTGTCATCCTTAATGTATTTCTTCCAGTCTGCGATAAATTTTTCATTCTCTGGTGTATCAACACTCTGGAAATAATTCCAAGCGGCCAGATGTCCGACTAAGGGTGATGTATCAAACCCGGATAGTTCTTCTTCCCCTACAGAAAACGCCACTACCGGAATATCTTCCGCCGAAATGCCCTGATTACCTAGTTCCTTATAAAACGGTACATTAGCGTCACCATTGATGGTGGAAACCACAGCGGTTTTCATGCCTTCCGAGCCAAATTTTTTCACTTCAGCCACAATACTCTGCCAGTCAGAGTGCCCAAAAGGCGTGTAATTGATCATGATGTCCTGTTGCTTTACGCCTTTGGATTTCAGATAGGCTTCAAGAATTTTATTAGTGGTACGTGGGTAAACGTAGTCAGTTCCCATTAATACCCAACGCTGTACTCCGTGCTCATTCATCAAATAGTCAACGGCAGGGATCGCTTGTTGGTTTGGCGCTGCGCCGGTATAGAATACATTTTTGGAAGATTCTTCCCCTTCGTACTGGACGGGGTAAAACAGCAAACCATTAAGCTCTTCCAATACCGGTAAAGCAGATTTGCGTGATACTGATGTCCAGCAACCAAAGATCACATCGACTTTATCTTTGGATAACAATTCACGGGTTTTTTCGGCAAATAATGGCCAGTTAGACGCGGGATCCACAACCACAGGCTCAAGCTTTTTGCCCAATAATCCCCCCTTTTTATTTTGTTCTTCTATCATCATCAAAACCGTATCTTTAAGGGTGGTTTCACTGATTGCCATGGTGCCTGACAGGGAATGTAAAACTCCAACTTTGATAGTGTCAGCCGCGCTCACAGCCTGACTGACGAGACTGCTGGCGATAATGGTGCTGGCCAGTATAAGTTTTTTAAATTTCATGATTCATATCCTATTAATTGTTTATTTGAATAAGAAAGTCTGGTTAACCAACGCTTTTTAAGAACGTGGTGGTTAATTAAAAAATCTTTTTATTTAAACGGTGTTTTTAAAATGTCACCAGGGCTTCAACGGCGATGCTATCGGAGTCCATGCCGCTTACATCGTCTGAATCCTTGCGGTATTCAAACACCATCAGCAAGTTGTCATTTACGGCATAGCTCGGTGAGATAGTGATCGCGCTCATATCTTCCCAAGTGGTCCCCATGGCATCTTCAACTTCATAATCGTGGTATCTAACGGTTAAACCGAAGGTATCGAAGGCATAATTAGCCATGACTAGATAACCACTGGCATCAGCAGCGGCTAAAGAGGTGTATTCTGATGAGTTATACTCGGCTGCGAGTGTTAGCGGACCTTGTGCGTAACTGGCCCAAAGGTTAATCATTTTGGTATCTTCATCAGTACCGGCTAACTTATCAAAGGAATAAAATCCTTTAATGGTGATGGAATCGGTTGGCATGATAGCAATCATGGTTTCCACCCCCGGGGTTTCAGAGTCGGTGGACTCAGGTCCAGCCAAATCATTTACCACCGATACGGCAAAAGCATAGCCGTTACCGTTATAAAGACCGGAAACACCTTGCTGGTAGTAACCATAAAAATATTTGGCATAACCGGTACCGGAATATTGAAATAATCCAGTGGGCTCTTCCGTTTCCCAGCCTGAATAACTTAAAAAGCGCCCTGCCTTTACGGTAAATTGGTCAGATACCGCATAGGTAATAAAGGCTTGCTCAACATCCACTTCACTGTTTTGATACTCAACATCCACAAAAGCCTTAAGTTTATTACCAAAATCATAAGCGAAATCGATTTCAACCTGATCAATACCAGAGTCATGTGTTGACCCCACCCCATCGGTATCGATTGACAGATATGACATATCAATAAAGCCACTGTAAGTTAACTTGCCGGTTGATTCGTCTGCATGAGCTGCAGACAGTGTCCCCATAGAAAGCATTAACGTCGCTGCTACAGGGGTTAATCTAGTGAGTCGTTTCATTATGTTGTGTCCCAGTTTTTTAAGAGATTAATAAATGTGTGGTTATCTTTTTGAGTGATAACTTTTCACATGCCTATTTACAGCTGGGATTAGTATGTGGATTGTTGGCAATAGATAACATTCGCAAAAGCGCGCAATGGACTACGTAAATTTACGCATAGGATATGGCACAAATATTGTGTAGGATGATTACGCGTTAGCCAAAAAAGCAGAATAAAGCCAGTGACTTAGCTAAAACGCCTCTTAATGATAAATAATGCGAAAATAGTATCTGATGCAGTCAAACGAAAAAATCCTCCCCACCAGACGAACCTATAACAAGCTCGTGGCCAACGAGATGATGGAGGACTTTGCGTTACGCTTTACCGCAAAACGTGCACGTATATGGTCGTTAAACCGAATTGCCAGCACGGCCTTGGGGATTGTGTCTTTTTTGGTGCTCGAAGCCATTGGCGGGGCTATCACCTTAAATTTTGGTTTTGTTAACTCGGCATGGGCTATTTTTGCGGTAATTGGCGTGGTTTTCCTGACGGGATTACCGATTAGCTATTACGCGGCAAAATATGGTGTCGATGTTGATTTACTCAGCCGTGGTAGCGGCTTTGGCTATATTGGTTCCACCATCGCTTCACTCATTTATGCCTCTTTTACTTTTATTTTCTTTGCCCTGGAAGCCGCCATTATGTCCATGGCGCTGCAAATTCTATTCGGGTTACCCTTGTATTTAGGATACGTCGTCAGTGCGTTAGTGGTGTTACCGCTGGTTACTCACGGCATTGCCTATATCAGCCGTTTTCAGGTATGGACTCAGCCTATCTGGCTAGTATTGCAAATGTTACCGTTATTTTTTGTTTTCAGTCATCCGGATAGCCATTTTCAAGGGTGGCTTGATTTTAGTGGTCAAAGCGGTCAACAGGGGGAATCGTTTAACCTGTTGCTATTCGGTGCTGCATCGGCAGTATTACTATCGTTAGTGGCCCAAATAGGTGAACAGGTCGACTTTTTACGTTTTTTACCGGAACAACCCCAAAAGCAACGTTGGCGCTGGTGGGGAGCATTGGTAATTGCAGGCCCCGGCTGGATATTGTTTGGCGCACTTAAATTATTTCTCGGATCCTATCTGGCTTATTTCGCCTTACGCCAAGGCATATCGCCAGACGTGGCCGACGATCCTGCCCATATGTATAATTTGGCCTTTAGTTATGTGTTTGATAATCCAGCGATTAGTGTCATCGTTGCTTGTACCTTTGTATTTATTTCCCAATTAAAAATTAATGTGGCTAACGCCTATGCAGGCTCCCTCGCCTGGTCAAATTTTTTCTCCCGCGTAACCCATAATCATCCCGGTCGTGTGGTGTGGATGGTATTTAATGTGGCGATTGCATTATTGTTGATGGAGCTGGGGATTTATCAAACCATTGAAAGCATGTTATCGGTTTATTCAGTACTGGTACTGGCATGGTTAAGCTCGGTGGTAGCCGATTTGGTGATCAACAAACCCTTAGGTATTAGTCCCAAACATATCGAGTTTAAACGTTCGCATTTATACGATATTAATCCGGTTGGTGTCGGTTCCATGTTTATAGCCAGTTTTGTGGGGTTTACCGCACACTTTGGCTGGTATGGCGAAACGGTCAAAGCTCTCGCCTCTTTTATTGCCTGTGGATTACCTTTTATTACCGTCCCCTTAATCGGCTACCTAACCAAAGGCAAGTTCTATTTAGTCGATAACAAACGCATAATGATAACCGGTATTAGCCAGTGCCATATTTGTGAGAATGAATTTGACGCCGAAGATATAACCTATTGTCCGGCCTATCAAAAGTCTATCTGTTCGTTATGTTGTTCGCTGGATGTACGTTGCGGCGATCAATGCCGACCCAATGCGACTTTAGCCAGTCAGTCACATCACTTTTTCCATCGTTTTTTGACCACTCAATTACTGCGCATTATGACCACCCCACTGGCTCAGTTTGTGGCAGTGACGTTAGGCATGAGTCTGACTGGCGCTGGCATTCTATTTTTAATTTATCTACAAGTGCCAGTAGATGATCAAAGTGTGAAGCAGGTTTTTGCCGTCACGCTGGTCAAAATATTTTTCTTACTGTTAATCATTATCGGGGTAGTAAGCTGGTTATTTATTCTGGCTCGGAGTGGAAATCATGCGGCCTTAAAAGAACTGCGCTCATTAACCAATACGCTGGCCAAGGAAGTCAATGCCCATGAAAAAACATCACAGGCATTGCAGGATGCCAAAGTGATTGCAGAATCAGCGAATGAAGCCAAAAGCCGATATCTGGCAGGGTTAAGCCACGAGTTACGTACACCACTCAATGTTTTACTTGGTTACGCGCAGTTACTCAGTCAAGATGACAGCATCCCCCAGAAGCAACGCGATACGTTAGGCATTGTAAAACGTAATGGCGAGCATTTGGCCGATTTAATTGAAGGATTACTGGAAATTTCCAAGATTGAGGCTGGGCGAGTCACTTTGCAACGTGATGAGTTTAACCTTAAGGCCATATTGCAGCAGTTGGTCGATATGTTTCAAATTATCGCAGCGCAGAAAAATATCGCCTTTTATTACCTTCCTTGCAGTAACCTGCCCGACTATGTGGCCACCGACAAACAGCGCTTCCGGCAAATTTTAATCAATCTTATTTCCAATGGGATTAAATACACCGAACAAGGCTCAGTGACGCTAAAAGTCAGTTATCGTAATCAGGTGGCTAATTTCAGCATTATTGATACGGGAGTGGGCATTTCTGCTGTCCATCAAGAGCAGATCTTTAAACCCTTCGAGCAGATACGAAATGCCCATACGCAGGCTATTGGTGGTACCGGTCTAGGACTGACCATTTCACGTTCCCTGACCGAATTAATGGGAGGCGAAATAACCTTATCCAGTGTACCAGGCAAAGGCTCCACCTTTAATTTACGGTTAATGCTGGTGCCGTTAAGCGAAAATAAGAATGCCCCCGAATACACAAAATTACGCGCAATAGGGTATCAGGGACCAAGGCAAAGCATACTGGTTGTAGATGATGATTTTCACCAACGGAAACTGATCAAGGATTTACTTCAGCCTTTAGGATTTAACGTATTTCAAACCGCCGAGGCTGACGCCAGTTTCAATCTGCTGGCCGAGCAGCGGATTGACTTGCTAATTTTGGATGTACGCATGCCCAATACAGATGGCTGGCAGATGGTTAAATTACTGCGCGAACAATCTTATGCCATGCCAGTGTTAATGCTCTCTGCCAATGCCCGTGACGCTGAATCAAATTTGGCGTCGGAAGGCTATCATAATGGTTATATTGCCAAACCGGTTAATCTTGATGCCTTACTGGGGAAAATTGGTGAGCTTCTGGCGATACAATGGCAATATCCGTCAACGTCATCAAAAACACCATCGCATAGTAAAAGCGCTGTCAAAAAAGTGCCTATCACTAGCGAGCAATATCAATCCCTTATTGCCTTAGCTGAAATTGGTTATTTATCCGGTTTTAAAGATAAGTTGCACGATATAAGCCAGCAGTTTGAGTTTCCTGTGGGGGTTGAAACGCAAATTTTTGAATATGTGGAATTATGTCATTTCCCCCAAATTATCCAATATTTAACGGAGTTAAGTGATGAGCACTAAATTGAATGATGTTGTGCTGGTCGTGGATGATTCACCTGAATCTTTAGGCATGCTCAATGTGGCATTAAATAATCAGGGATACACCGCATTAGTCGCACTTAATGGCATGCAGGCACTCGCAATTGTTGACAAAGTGCAACCTGATGTCATTTTGCTGGATGCCATGATGCCCAACATGGATGGTTTTGAAACCTGTCATAAACTTAAACAGCTGTTACCTAGTACACCGATTATTTTTATGACTGGGTTGAGTGATGTAGAGGACATAGTTAAAGGCTTTGAAGCCGGTGCAATAGATTACGTCACTAAGCCGATTTTCCCCGATGAAGTTATCGCACGGATTAAAACCCATATTGAAACGGCCAAACAGGCATTGAGCGCCCAAGATGCTCTCGACCATGCGGGTAACAAGGTTTTTTGTGTGAGTGAGCAAGGACGCTTGTCCTGGGCAACCCCATACGTACATAAATTGATTGATAATATTGCCGGAGATGATCTTAGCCCCTGGGCAACAATAGCCAATAGAATAACACTCTGGCTAACCTCCGATACCTCCCACGATCTGCTAATGGATTGCTTTAGTCAGCCGCTGAAGGTGTCCTACGTGCGCCAGCAACATGACAAGCACCTGCTACGAATTACCGAAACAAAAGCACCAAAAACCGCAGCACATTTGCAGCAACATTTACCGATCACCAAACGTGAATCCGAAGTGTTGTATTGGGTTTCCTATGGCAAAACCAGTTGGGAAATATCACAAATACTGGAAATGAGCCCACGTACGGTAAATAAGCACCTGGAACAGATATTCAAAAAATTAGGCGTGGATAACCGCACCAGTGCCGCTTCAATTTCCATCCGGATTCTGGATGCCGAACATTAACGGTCTTGATATTGCGTTATCCTCGATCCAAAAAGTGATGCGGTACTGCATTTATCCAATCCGCATCAGCCTTTTATTGTGCCAGTCCCTATTTGTCAGGGGGAATACAGTGAGGATTAAATTCCTCCGCTAGTCCATAAAATAAGGGCCGGGTAAGTTGTTAACCAAAACACCAACATGTAGGGATGAGTTTGGGGTTATCAATGCTCAACATGAGCCGTTTTGACATTGCGTAACGGATTGTCAAACGAATCATCTTGTCCCACAAAAGCAGCGTCAGGATGTTGCGCAGTAATAATCTGTTTAATTTGTCCCGCATGGGCTTCATCGGTATATACCAACATAATCGCCTTACCTTGCTGTAGCTCTTTCTCCAAGTTGGTAATGCGATAATTACGATGACTTATTCCCACTAATCCTCCAATCCAGCCGCCAAAGCCGGTGGTCAGGAACAGGATAAAGACCGAGTTAATCATTTCGACTTGCCAGCCATAAGGCTTAGAATAGAAAAGTACTGTGGATAAAATCGCTCCCGCGACCATCCCCACAATGGCACCTCTTACTATTTTGTGCACCACGTCACGCTCCTCAATAATTGAAGCGGCTTTTACTTGATGGCCAGCATAGTCATCGCTGCGTTCACTAACAAAGTGAATATTATCCACAGCCACACCCAGCTCAACAATTTCAGACTGGATCTGATCACTGTTTTTTAGATTGTTAAGTAAGAATTGATATTGCATAACAGGCACCTCTAATGGTTGTTACCTGTATAAGCTTATGTCTGATTGGAGAAATTGGGCATGTATATACTCAAATGGTCTTAAACACACCATCGATACTGCCTAGAGCGATTAAAAATGGATTGCAGCGGGTTGCCAATGCACTGGCGTTAGGAACAATTCCGCCAGTCTGTCGTTCAAATCGGAAAACTGAGTCACCTTATCTGACTGCCCACTGACACACTGCCAACTGAATCGGTGACAATTGTTTTTGAATAAATCATAGGGAGCATAATTGAAAATCATACTCACCGCCCGGCTAGCACATTCGGATTTGACTAACACTTGCCGTTGCGCGTTACAGGCAACATATATCTGTTCACCACTGCGGTTGGCTAAAAAGCGTTGGGGCGAAATCGCTCGAATAAGGCCATTTCCTTTTAGTTCAATAATTTGATCATCAAACCAAATGCCGGAATGTTCAAACACCCCATAAATTCCGCAACATACAACGGCGCCATTTTGCGGCTTAACTTCTACCGAGTCTTCGCTCGGAAAGCGTCCTACCGTAAGGCGATTACGTTGTTGTTCTTTATGTAAATGATGACCTAGCGCTAAACTACTCAGTCCAGCCCCAAGCCAAAGTAACGGTATTGGCATCTGTTTCTCAGAACGGTCTTTTCGTTGAGTTTTGATTAGGCCACTCATTTGGGCAAGATAAACAATGTAAATTTGTGTGACATCACCAGTTGTGACTTAACAGCTACGCCTGACTGTATTAACCTGTAGCTAATTTATTCAAACAGACCTAACAATGACTCAAAATAAAACCGCTAGCCACTTTTTTGCCCACCTTGCGCGTATGAAACTAATTAACCGTTGGCCGCTGATGCGTAATGTCAGCACCGAAAATGTTCAGGAGCACAGTTTACAAGTCGCCATGGTTGCTCACGCATTAAGCCTAATAAAAAACCGTTATTTTGGTGGACAGGTGGACCCCTACAAAGTGGCCACTATTGCGTTATTTCATGATGTATCAGAGGTACTAACTGGCGACCTCCCTACTCCGGTTAAATATTCCAACCCGGCTATTCAGCAAGAATATAAAAAAATTGAAAAATTAGCCGAACAAAAGCTAATAGAAATGACCCCGGAAGATTTTAGACAAGATTACGCTGAGCTTATCGATGCCCAATACCATAGTGATGACGAGTGCTTTTTAGTTAAAGCCGCTGATGTGATCTGCGCTTATCTTAAAACCTTAGAAGAACTGGCAGCGGGCAACCAGGAGTTTGATTTAGCCAAAAAACGACTGGATAAAATAATCAGCGCTTATGAATCCGATGAAGTAAATTACTTTATGCAAATGTATATGCCCAGCTTTTCGCTCAGTCTGGATGAAATAACTCAGGAGGATCTGCAATGATGTCATCGGTATGGACTGAACGCTGTTTTGAACATAATCCAAACCGTGAGGATGATCACCGCTCATCTTATCAGCGCGATAAAGCCAGGGTATTACATTCGGCCGCATTTCGTCGTTTACAATCTAAAACTCAGGTTTTAGGGGTGGGTCTGAATGACTTTCATCGGACTCGGCTAACGCACTCATTAGAGGCAGCCCAAATTGGTCAGGGAATTGCGGCCCAACTTAAACAAAAGCATCCAGAGCTAACCAACCAGCTGGATCTGGACAATAACCTAATCGAAACTATCTGCTTGGCGCACGATATTGGCCATCCTGCTTTTGGACATGGCGGCGAAATTGCCCTGCATTACATGATGCGTGAACATGGTGGTTTTGAAGGAAATGGCCAGACATTCCGGATTATTTCTAAACTGGAACCCTATACGTTAAATCATGGTATGAATTTGTCCCGTCGCACTGTGTTAGGTTTGGTAAAATACCCAAATACCATGAGCCAGCTGGGTTATCAGCAGCAATCTGCTGAACCTGCCAGTTTTCGTCAGCTCAAAGCCTCTGACTGGCATCCACCCAAGGGGTTGTACGATGATGATCAAGATGTATTTGATTGGTTATTAGCCCCCTTATCTTCTGCTGATCGAGATTTATTTTGCAGTATGCAAAATGGCAACAAACGCCATGGTAAAACTCGATTCAAATCCTTTGATTGTTCCATTATGGAGCTGGCCGATGACATTGCCTACGGAATCCATGATTTAGAAGATGCGATTACCACTGGAATTGTCAAACGTGAAGATTTTATAACTGGTGTCACTGATAAGTTACTGGCGTTATCTGATCCCTGGTTCACCGCCAATATTGCTAATCTGACTGAAAAACTGTTTAGCCACCACCATTATCAACGCAAAGATGCGATTGGAGCGCTAGTGAATAAACTAATCACCTCGATCAGCATTACCAGTGTCAATGAGGCGTTTGAATTACCCTTGCTTAAATTCAATGCAGCGTTAAACGCGCCACACCAGCAAGCCCTGAATGTATTTAAAGATTTTGTATTTAAGCATGTGATTAAAAAAGCCAATATTCAACGACTCGAATATAAGGGGCAACAAGTCATTATGGAGCTATTTGAAGCTTTTAGTTCCGATCCTGAACGACTATTACCCGAAAATACCAGCGAAC
Source organism: Neptunicella sp. (assembly GCF_048268085.1). Taxonomy (NCBI): domain Bacteria; kingdom Pseudomonadati; phylum Pseudomonadota; class Gammaproteobacteria; order Alteromonadales; family Alteromonadaceae; genus Neptunicella; species Neptunicella sp. Next base: position 44,470 of record NZ_JBLWWF010000004.1, read on the forward strand.
GCTGGCTAGCGGCCGTTGAACGCGATAAAGGTCATCGGGTCATTTGCGACTATATTGCAGGAATGACTGATGGTTATGCGGCACGAATTCACCGCAATCTTTTTGTTGCTGATACCGGTGGTGCTTTTATCTAAATCGCTGGAGCTAAGGTATTTAAATTAAATAAGTGGGCCGTTAATGGCGAGAAGCGGGATCCATAAACAAGCAGAAACCAACACCGAGCTGCTTACGATAAACATCATGCCAGTGGCTGCGACATGGCTAAAATAAACACTTGGCTGAGATAACGAATGGCGTTGCACAGACAACTTAAGTTGTTCAGTGACTGCCCTGATTTCCTTGAATTTAAACGTTAGCCACAATCGAAACGGCTTTAACATCGTTAATAAACAAATAAACGCCACCTCAATCCCGCCAAATTCAATAAAAATCAGCAGTTCAAGTGCAAACGGAGCCGCGGCAAGCAATAACAATAGCATCAACGTCTTTTTAAGTTTGTGATGATTATTTAGAAAATACATTTCCGTTCCTTGGCTTATTCCATCTTCAATTTATGAATTAACTCAGCAAATTGTTAAAAACAATATTGAGGCAATATCATTTTTTTCAATGTTATTAATACGTTAATCCGTCTTATTCTGTCATTTTACTCATCTTATGGAGAATGTTGTTAAAAAATAAACAAAAACACTTGCATGTTTATTTATACAGTATTACTGTATATAAAACACTGTACAAACAAACAGGTTAGATATGGCAACTTTACAATTTAGTAATCCTAATACTGATGAATCCGGTTTAATCAATTTGCACATTAGCCAACAACAACGGCTTGCACATGTGGTGCAACACAATCAGCAGCAGCGTAAATGGTTATATGTATTAAGTGACCAATTATCTGCTCGTGATTGCCCCGCTTTTTGTATTAAACTAACCAAACCACAGCCGGATATGCTATTTAGCTGGCTGGAGAAGATTATCTTGGCAGGACAAGCCAATACCATTGTGGTGGAAAACCTACAGTTGAATGAAATGGCCAAGAAAAGAATAAAACTGTTATGTGAACAATATAGCGTAACGGTAGTTAACCTTAATTTACACAACACCAATAACCTGATTCATGGGCCTTGGTAATATCCATCAGTGTGGACATTTAATTTATTGCCACACTGATAATAATTTTTAACTGGAATAGAATGTTGAATTGTTACTGCGGGAATACGCTTTCGTACCAACTATGTTGCGCCAAATATATCAGCGGTACAGAACACCCCAAAACACCTGAGCAATTAATGCGTTCACGCTATTCAGCTTATGTGGCGGGTGAGTTTGACTATATCCATCAAACCTACAGTGAACAACATACCGATATTCCCAGCAGTGAAGAAATTCGTCACTCTGCGCAAGACACCACATGGCTACAACTGACGATTGAGAGCAGTAATATGGTGATGAATAATGGCGAAGTTGAATTTAGAGCCCTATATCAACAACAAGGCACTCTATATCAATTACATGAACATTCTTATTTTATTACCGAAAAAGGACAATGGCGTTATTTACGAGGTGATATTTTAGCCGACTCCGGCGCGTTGTAATGTCAATGCGATAGCCCCTAGCATCTCCGCAATTCTCCCCAATCAGGCCTGATAGCCTAATTCAACAATATTGATTAGAGCAGTAACGCCAACAATACGCAGAAGCATCATTAAAAGTGTAAGTTATTGGCTATGCGGCTTGCTCGTTATGATGAATTTGATTTAGCAAATCAAATAGTTCGGTTTCATCTACTTCCACTTGCTTATCTGTATTATCAGGTTGTTGCATTTTACGCTGCGCACTAAAAGTACAATTTTGCAGTACTTCGTCACTAATACGTAAACTGTCGTTATATTGCGATAAGGGCTCAGGATACATATTTTGATATAACCTGACATCTTCAATGGGTTGGCTATGTAACATCTGATTGATTTTTGTAAGCTGCTGCCAATGTGCATCCTCTGCTTTAAGCGGGGTAACCGGATAACACTGTAATCCTTGGATGTCTGATGAAAGTGTTTGCTGAGCAGATTTATCCTGCTCGTCATGAATATGCAATCTATCCAAATAATTCTGTTCTAACATGGCCAGTAGCAAACTAAATTGCTGTTGGCCTTGTTGATTTAAGGCGCTGGTCAGTTGGCCATTAAATTCAAGATCAGAAATAGTGGTAATAGTTTGATTCATCTATAATATTTTTATAAAAGTTCTGCCTTATATATCGTAGAATTCCTAGCTTTCTTGACTGTTAGTTTGAATAACATCGATTTAAGGTGTCTAACTTCATACGCTTGGGTGATCCTTTGCCTTGCTTTGTGGTGTTATATCAATAAATATGTCAATTAAATCACCATACTAACAATTGTATTTTTTAACTGAACAGGAGCGCGTAATCGCCCATGGATAAAATGACCTATCATGATAAACGGGTACTTATCGTCGATGATCACAGGCCATTCCTATTAATGTTGCGTAGCTCACTTAATACATTAGGTGTTACCGCGGTTACACTGGCCGAAAGCGCTGAAGAAGCAATAACAGCCTCAAGTCGAACCCTTTTCGATATTGTCATTTCAGATTTGAATTTGGGCGGCAACCAACAAAATGGTTTGCAGCTACTTCAAGAGCTACGGGTAAAGAAGCTACTTAATCCGGATACTATTTTTATCATGATCAGTGGTGATACTGAGCGTCCTATGGTTATAGGCCGAATTGAAGAGCAGCCCGATGATTATCTTATCAAACCCTTTTCACAGGCCCAGTTAGCCAACCGATTAACTAAAGCAACCGCAAAACGCAGGGCGTTAAGAAGTCTTTATATCAAGCTGATGAATAACGATGTCAAAGGCGCAATATTAGCTTGTAAAGATGCGATTACATCAGGCAGTCGCTATCGTCAGTATTGTTCTTTAGTCATGACCGAATTGCTCTGGCGGGAAGATAAATTTGATATGGCCCTGTCGGTATTAGAACCATTAGTACGTGACTCCCAACTGCCATGGGCGGTGATGGCCATGGCCAAAACCATGATGTATATGCGCCAATTTGAAGAAGCGATCAACCTGGCCAAGTCAATTTTGGATAATCGTATCTTAGCAGCAGACTCCCACGAGATATTGGCTCAGTGCTATTTGCGTACCGAAAAACTGGAAGAAGCGTGCATTGAAATCAAGAAGGCTATTGAATTGTCCCCCCACTCAATTGAACGCCAATATTTAGGCTGTGAAATTGCGCAAGCCAGTGGCGATTATGAATTTGCAAAAAATTGTTGCTTAGCCATTTTGGAACAATCGCGTTACTCAATACATAAAAATATTGCCCACATGTGTAATTACATTCGCAGTATTCTTGAACTGGCAGAGCATGCAACAGACAAAAAATCAGGCAATAAATATCATCAGGATGCTATCCTGGCCTTACAGCGACAAAAACAAACCGAGCTGGTTAAAAACAGTCCACAACCTTTCGACTTTGATGCCTTCGAAAGTATTGTATCTGCCAGAGTCAATGTGATTCAGGGCAAATTGCAAAACGCCCGTCGAGCATTGTGTGAATCTCAACAACAAATAGAACAGCATCATGATGAGTATCCGATGTCATTGGTTCCGGATAGTCTCAAAGTTATGTTTGATTTGGGCGAATATGAACAAGCCTCTTCATTAATGGAAAAAATGAAGTCTAGCCCGGAACCTGTCGATCCGAACACACAACGTTTATTGAAACAGGCTGTTAATAATGCCAAACGCCCTAGTGGTGATTACGATAAACTGCGGCAAAAAGGAATTGATTGCTATAATAATGGCCAATATCAACAGGCTTATGACGTATTCCATCTAGCATTGAAAATCGCACCAATGAACACGGGTTTAGTGTTAAATTTGCTGCAAGTTATCGTTAAGTTACTCAGTCAGAAAAGTAAGCCTGATGCGTCATTAAAATTAGAATGCAGGCAACTTTACCGGTCAATCGAAGGGCTGCATTTGCCCGAATCCCACCGTAATAAATTGGTATCGCTAAACCAAGAATTACAACCTTATTTAGGATGAATTTAATGTATAAGATGTTATTAACCAGCAGTGTTTTCATTTTGGCAAGTTGTGCCCAGCAGCCTCAAAATTGTGAGCAAATTCTTGAAGTAAAAGATCAGCAATTGGAATGTAAAAAATTACAATTTCAGATCCAAAATAATAAAAACCCTCAGCAAGTCACTGAAGCCAAACGACGTTTTGATGAATCCTGTACTGATTTACGCTATTACCGGGATCAATACGATACCATCTGTAAAGGCAATGAAACGCCTATAGGCAAACAAAAAGAACAGCCTTAACCCCAATCAAACAATCCAATGGCATTGGTTTAGCCGCGAGTAAACGAGCTAAACCAATGCAGCTAGGACAGGTTCCCCACCGCTGATATTATGTCTCATCCGGGGTAATCATCAGTAAATCGGTAATTCCGCAATCAATTTCCATCTGAGATAGCAAGGTGGTTACCTGCCCTCGATGATGAGTTTGATGATTAAAAAAATGCTGTAGTACAAAACCCCATTTTTTATTAAAAGCGTGTCCTTTGGTATTGTGATAAGACAAACGAGTTACGAGGTCGATGTCACGGATCTGCTGGCACATATCAATAATAACATTATCCAGTTTTTTACGTGCTTGGTGTAACGAGGAAAAGTCTGCGAATAAAATGCTGGAAAGTGCTTTAGGGGATGGAAAATCCGTCATTCCATTCAGTGAGCTAAAACCAGTTGGATGGGCTTTAAAACGAGTTAACCAAATAATATCTGCCACCATAATATGATTCAGCGTTCCAGCAATCGAACCAAAAAAAGCCCCTTTTTGTTGCGTAAAGGTATCCTCATCCAGTTGGCTAACTAATTGGTACAAATTATTATTCATCCACTGATTATATTCGGCGGCTAAATTAAAATGAGCTTGCATTGTATAACTGGTTTGCGACTGCACCATTATTCCTCCCTATGAGTAAAAGCCAAAACTACTATTCACATTTGCTAGCGTGTCGCCCATAATTGCGCCCGCATTCTTGGCTGTCACAATATCAGGTTTTTATGTCCGAAAATCAATTTCAACAACGCTTTGGTGGTACTCAACGTCTTTACGGGATACAACCCACAGAAATATTGCGCCACGCTCATGTCACCGTCGCTGGAATTGGAGGTGTGGGTAGCTGGGTCGCTGAAGCGTTAGCCAGAACAGCCATCGGTCAAATTACTCTGATTGATTTAGATGATATTTGTGTGACTAATACAAATCGTCAAATTCATGCCTTAAACGACACCATTGGTGAGGCCAAGGTCGACGCAATGGCAAAGCGGATTAAACAGATTAACCCACAATGCCAAGTCAATATTATTGAGGATTTCGTGGTTGCCGACAACGTAGCCGAGTTACTCAATTCATCAATGGATTATGTGGTAGATGCCACTGACAGCGTAAAAGCTAAAGCGGCCATGATCGCCTATTGCAAGCGCAATAAAATTCCGATTATTACCATTGGCGGTGCCGGAGGCCAAACCGATCCAACCCAGATTGCGGTAACGGATTTAAGCAAGACCATCCATGACCCCTTAGCGGCAAAATTGCGCAATATTTTACGCAAGGAATATCATTTCAGCACCAACCCCAAACGCAAGTTTGGTATCAGCTGTGTTTATTCAACCGAACAACTGGTTTACCCACAGCAAGATGGCAGTGTATGCCAAACTAAAAATTTAACCGATGGCAGCGTCAAACTGGACTGTAACAATGGCTTTGGAGCATCCGTTGCCGTAACCGCGACATTTGGATTTGTGGCTGCAGCTCGAGTGATTGATAAAATAATCGACAAAGCCCAATTAGCTTGATTGATCCGAGCTAACGACCCGGTGAATATGTTGAATAACGGCCAGCAAACCGTTACTGCGACTCGGACTTAAGTGTCGACTTAATCCCAGTTGCTGCAAGTAATCAGGTAAATCAAACAGTTGAATATAGTCCTGGCTTTGCGCATTAAGCGCTTCAAATATAAGGGCTAATAAACCTCTTACAATTTTACTGTTAGAGTCAGCATTAAACTGCACTTTCCCTTGTTGTATTTTTATTTCTAACCAGACTTGTGATTCACAGCCACTAATTTCATATTCAGGAGTCTTTTTGTCATCATCAATTTTAGTCAGTGACTTACCAGCCAACATGATTTGCCGATATTTTTCATCCCAACCTTGTGCTTGCCCAACAGCTACGGCAATTTTACTCTCAGGGGGATCAACAAAAGTTTGAGGATGCTTGATCTGCATGATGACTTGTTTAAGCGCTCGAATAAAACGCTCAACTTCCTGAAGCTGATTATAAATTGCTAATGACACCCGAATGGTGCCGTCAATCCCCAACGCCTGCATAGCTGGCATGGCACAATGATGCCCTGACCTTATCGCAATATGCTGTTCGGCTAATAATTCCGCTACATCCTGATGATGAACTCCGTCAATCGTAAAGGATATTAACGGTACGGAATGGGCAATATCTCCCCATAAACGAAGTCCTTCAATCTCCCTCAAACCATGGCACAAAGCTGCATATAGCTGTTGTTCATGCTGCAAATAATCGCTACCTTGATTTGAGGTTAACCAATCAAGTGCGGCACTTAATCCCAACACTCCCTGAATATTCGGTGTGCCGGGTTCAAACTTAAGTGGCGCGGGTTGGAATGTGGTGCCGCTAAAACTGACTCGCTTAATCATTTCCCCGCCACTTTGATAAGGCGGTAAGTTATTCAATAAATGATACTTGCCATAAAGTACGCCAACACCAGTGGGGGCAAACATTTTATGCCCGCTGAATAGATAAAAATCACAATCCAGTTGTTGCACATCAACGCTAAAATGACTAATGGCTTGGGCTCCATCGAGCACGCTAATCGCGCCTACTTGACGGGCACGAGCCAGGATTTTCTCTACCGGATTAATATTTCCAAAGGCATTTGACACATGACCGACTGATACCACTGCAGTGCGTTCGTTGATAATATTATCTAATTGGGATAAATCCAGAACACCATCCTGATCGACTGGTATCACCTTGATCATTAACTGGCAACGTTCAGCGATAAGTTGCCAAGGCACTATATTAGCGTGGTGTTCCAGCGCGCTAAGTACTATTTCATCACCGGCTTTTAGATGTGTTTGAGCCAAACAGTGGGCTAACAAATTAATACTTTCTGTCGCCCCTTTGGTAAATACAATTTCATTAACCGTATTGGCGTTAATAAATTTAGCTACCTTCCCTCTTGCGGCTTCATAGGCAGTAGTAGCTGAAGCCGCCAACGCATACGATCCACGATGCACATTTGCGTTTTGATGCCGATAAAAAAGCTCGGCAGATTCGATTACCGGTAACGGTTTATGGGATGTGGCGGCATTGTCAAAGTAAATCCAGTCACCCGAAGGCACGCTAGCATCGAGTAGCGGAAATTGATGGCGAAGGGATAATACTGATGACATAACAAAGCCGGTAAATTGAGATGCCGAGATTGTTAAGCAAAGCCTTCCATCATTCAAGTTTATGTCGACATCTTAGTTGAATTAAATCACTATCCCACTTAATATAAAAACAAATAACTTTATATATTTGTTTATATTTCATCTTCACCACAGGTGAGAAACGAATCTTTTCCTCAATCGAAGCGCAAACATGACCTCAACCAAAGCCCATTTGATTCTATTAACGACTATGCTAGTCAGCATCGTCAGTACTATCGGGATTGCTTTACCTTATCCCGTACTCGCTCCACTGTTTTTGGCAAATAACGACAGTCACTTGTCTGTTTTCATGCAAATAGATCCCAAATTACTATTGGCAGCATTACTGGCGGCTTATCCATTTGGAATGTTATTAGGAAGCTCTTTTATTGGCGCACTATCAGATAGTTATGGGCGAAGAAAAGTATTGCTTATATCCTTAATACTGAGCACAGCAGGTTATATTCTGACCGTGATTGCAGTGATAACTGAACATTTCTTACTGTTTTTTATTGCCCGTTTTATTACCGGATTATGTGAAGGTAATATTTCGATAGTGCGCGCCATTGCTGGTGACTTACATCCTGTTATTGATAAAACCCGTTCATTCTCGTGGCTATACGCCATTACCTATTTAGGGTGGCTAATTGGGCCACTGCTTGGTGGATATCTAATGCTTTACGGAGCTGAAATAGTGTTTTACACCGCAGCACTGATGGTGGGATTGTCAGTAATATTGGTCTGGTTATGGGTGCCGGAAACGACAATTAACAACGAATGCGGCCCAACCCGTTTATTTACAAAGATACGTCAACAAAATTCATTCGGATTGTTAAAGTTTCCACTGATCAGACATGTTTTCTGGATATATCTGCTCATTATGTTGGGGTTAAATGGCTTGTACGAATTTATGCCGGTATGGCTAGTGGATCAATTTCAATTCAATAGTCTGCAAATAGGCTGGGCTAATGCCATTTTCACCATGTTAATGGTGATTACCAGCGCTTTAATCGTGGAACGTGTTAAACAACGATTGGGATTGTTGCCGACAATATTATGCGGGATCACCAGCTTAAGTATATTGATGCTATGCGTATTCTGGATCCCATTAAAGTATCTATACCTCTATGTTGCTTTAATGGGAATTGCCAATGCGTTGTATAACGGTTTACTACCGGTATTCATTACCGATACATTCAGTCAGCAAAATCAGGGACGTTTGTTAGGCTTACTATCCAGTATATTTTGTCTGGCCAATATGCTATTTGCCTTGTTGGGCGGTGCGATTAGTTTACTTGGTGCGCAATGGAGCATGTTTACTGGAGGCATAATGTTGTTACTAGGGCTTTGCTATTTACTTGTTTTTAAACACCACCTATCGACGAACCCCAATTTGATTACTGATCCTTCACCCAAGGGCTGTTAATTGTGCGGATATATAAGGCTTCAACTTCAGCCCTAGCCCAGGGAGTACGTCGCAAAAACTTGAGGCTGGATTTCACACTGGGATCATTCTGAAAACAACGAATATTGATTAATTTACCCAGCTGTGACCAACCGTAATGCTGCTCTAGCTTTATGACTATTTGTTCAAGAGTTATTCCATGTAATGGATTGTTTGGCTGCTTTTCAGTCAAGGGTAATTCTCTCTAAATGTATTAATTAATAGCGCCAGTCTTTCGATACGCTCATTGGTTAACTGACGGTAGTCGAAATAAGGACACACAATCATGTTATGTTCACGACATACAGCAAAATGCGCATCAAGCCATTCAAAGGCGTAGTCAGTGAAACTTGTTAAACCGTGGGTTTTACCACAAATAATCCGAATGACTTGTCGATTACCACTGTTTTTGGGTGAACCAAAAATCAATGCCGTACCACTGCCCGCTTGCAACAATGTGCTATCACGATAATCCTGCCATGTTGACGTCGACGAGGTAAAGGTAAATCGCTCCGCACTAAGGGCAAATATCAATTTAGCATAGACATTAAATACTTTACGCCAGCCATTGCCACAGCTTTGCCCTATGGCATAAAGTTCACCCGGCAATAAGGGGGAAATCTGTTGCAATTGCAGGTATTCAGTTAGCGGTGGTGTATTGGCAATATAAACCGCAATTTGATAGTTGTTATCACCCAGGCCTTTTTCTAGTTCTTTCATCTTTAGCTGTACAATTGGCAGTCTTGTTGCTCGCCAGGTAAACGGACTAATTGTTGGTAACCTAACCCCAATTTTTCCAATAATTGGATCGAGGCAATATTATCAGGCGAGACTATCGCAATCACTTTATCTTGTTTTAAATCTGTTCTCGCATATTTCATGATGGCCTGAGCGGCTTCAAAAGCATACCCTTGGCCACGATATTTTTGCAAAAATCCATAACCGATATCAATATGCTCCAATCCTTCTCTTTTAATCAGCCCAGCCATTCCGATGGGTTCATTACTGCCAGCCATACAAACTAACCATAGCCCAAATCCATGGGTCACATAACTCTTTTGCGGGCCATTAATAATATAACGACGGGCATCTATTTTATTACGCACCCCACGATCACCAATAAACCGGATAAAGTCAGGCTCATTAAGTAATAAGTAAATAAATTCAGCATCATCAGTGGATATATGCCGAATCAGCAAGCGTGGAGTGTTGACTATATTCAATGTAACTGTGCCCTAAATTGATCAGCATTGTTCGGTCTCACTGGCAATATCAGCAAACAATTTGCTACCATGCGAGCAATATATCTGTTTGAGAAAAGTAAATGAAGTTTATCTCTTTTAACATTAATGGCCTACGAGCCAGACAGCACCAATTACAAGCACTAATCGACAAACATCAGCCCGACGTTATAGGTTTACAGGAAACCAAAGTCCACAACGATATGTTCCCCCTAGAGGAAGTTGAAGCTACCGGATATAAGGTTTTCTACCATGGACAGAAAGGTCATTATGGCGTGGCTTTACTTTGTAAACAACCGCCAGTTGATGTGCAGTACGGATTCCCAAGCGATGAAGACGATGCCCAGCGACGCATGATTATGGCAACGGTAGAAATGCCGGATGGACAGAAAGTGCGAGTGTTAAATGGTTATTTTCCACAAGGCGAAAGTATTGATCACCCACTCAAATTTCACGCCAAAAGAAAATTCTACGCTGATTTAAACCAATATCTATCGACTCTTGGCTCTGATGAACAAGTGATTGTGATGGGTGATGTCAACATATCTCATCAAGATTGTGATATTGGTATCGGTGAACCTAATCGTTTGCGTTGGTTAAAAACTGGAAAGTGCAGTTTTTTGCCCGAAGAACGGGAGTGGTTAGATCGTTTGTTAGCTCGCGGGTTTAAAGATAGTTTTCGTGAATTACATCCGAATGTGGATGACCAATATAGTTGGTTTGATTATCGCTCCAAAGGTTTTGACGATAATCGTGGGCTACGCATTGATTTGATCCTTGCCACAGAAAAACTCCATACTCGTTTGGTGGATGCCGGCATTGATTATGAACTGCGCGGCATAGAAAAACCGTCAGATCACGCTCCTATTTGGGCAACCTATCAATGAGTCATATTATCCGATTAAGTCGTTGTTAGTATGGATATAATGCATAGTGTGGCCCTGCTTATATATGTTTTTGTCGTTGGTTGGGCTCTAAAAGCCTCACCGTTACTGCAATTAGTCCAACATGGTAAGACTCAACATTTAGTTTTCGGCAGTAGTGTTTGTCTCTTTTTACTCTGGTTATTTCGTACCGGAATTTATCCCGGTTTGAATGTGCACTTTTTGTGGTTATCAGCCTTACCCTTGGTATTAGGATTAAGGTGGGCCATTATCGCCTCCGCGATTGCCTTAATCTGTACCACCTTAGCGGGTTTGGAAGATATATCGATGTTAGGGATTAACGGCCTGCTCGGTTGCCTGGCCCCCATCGCAATGAGCTATCTAATTTTTAGTCTATCGTTTCACAAACTGCCTCGACATTTGTTTATTTATATATTTGTATGTGCTTTTGCCGGTGGCATTATTGCGTTAGCGTTAAAAATGTTACTCATGAGTGGTTATTATTACTTAAATGGTATTTATGATTGGCAAACCATCATGGATAACTATTTGATCCTTACACCATTGTTACTATTTCCAGAAGGCATGCTCAATGGCATGACTATCACTCTGCTAATTATTTATTTACCCGGCTGGGTTAGCACTTTTTATGACAAACATTACTTGCATAATAAATAATCAAAACCTCTAAAGTTCTAATTTATAGCGCCGATATATTCGTTGGAGGGTAGTAAAATGAATATATCGGTAAACTTTGCTTCCGATGTACCAGTTCAGCCATTTGGGCATCGGTCAGCAACAACACAACAGGCTCAATCGTCTGATAAAGTGGCTGTGCAAGCGGCTGACGCAACAACAGACGTTAATAAGGCCAATATTGCTCGGGAAATAAACGCTCAACCGGATGAGTTGGCTTCCAGTAAGATGGAATTACAAGCCAATAACAAGGATTATAAAATTAAAATGCTGATTGAACGCCCAGCTGGCACGACAACGTTAAAAACTGAGTTGAATTTTTACAAAAAAAATCCTCAGCAAGCCGCGTTGATGGATAAACATAATGTGGATCTTTTAGCCTAAAATTAACGGCCAAAGTTAATATTGGTAAAAGATCCTCTTATATTACTGTTGAGACTTGCCTTAGGCATCACACAAATTCCGCAAACCATCTTGGTCACCCATTCTTTTTTTAAAACCTAAAACCACTGACGGGTAAATACCTTATCTAACTCATCAAATGCGGTTTTTAATAAACGGGCTAATTCTTTATAAGTAGGTTTGGCTTTGACTGCCTGCAATCGACAACCTTGTGCCTGCATTTTCTGATGGATATCACGATACCAATGCACCATTGAAGGTGGTAACGCCTGATTAGCTCGATGCCCTAACCACAATAATCCTTGTAATGGCAAACTAAGTAAAAACGCAGCCGACGCCAACGCCTGAGGTAACTGTTCAACCCCAAAATAATTATATTGCAATGTGACGACCGCCACAGCCATAGGAGGAACGACTTTAATACTGAACTTGGTCGCAGCAACCACCCGACACTCGGGAAATAACCCGTACAATTCCTTTTTTTGAGGCCATACCTGCATATACTGCTGACCTTCTCTAAACATCATTGCCAGTGTCTGTGCCATAACAACAACTCCTCTTTCGATATGACTAAGATTACCTTTTAATCACCTATATCGCTAATTTAAATTAGACTTTAATTATGACTATTAGTTACAAAACATATCCAATTAACACCAAAATCATGCAGATTAATTTTAAGATAAACTTGAAATACAACAATTTGCGCCCATTTATTCAAAACATTACATTGTGTGCTTATCATGTAAGCCGCTGTTACTCATAAATTGATGGAGTTTTTCATGTCCGAATCAAGACATTGTCGTCTACTTATTTTGGGCTCAGGCCCTGCTGGTTACGCCGCTGCCGTTTATGCCGCCCGAGCCAATTTAAACCCGGTGTTATTAACCGGGATCCAGCAAGGCGGCCAATTGACCACCACCACAGAAGTTGAAAACTGGCCTGGTGATCCGGAAGGCTTAACTGGCCCGGATTTAATGGTTCGTATGCAAAAACACGCTGAAAAATTTAACACCGAAATTATATTCGATCACATTAATAAAACTGATTTTAGCCAGCGCCCTTTCACGTTAACCGGTGACAATGGCACCTATACCTGTGATGCATTAATTATCGCGACAGGGGCATCGGCCAAGTATTTAGGCATGGAAAGTGAACAAGCCTTTATGGGTAAAGGTGTTTCAGCCTGTGCAACTTGTGATGGATTTTTCTATCGCAACCAGAAAGTCGCCGTTGTCGGTGGTGGTAATACTGCTGTGGAAGAAGCCCTGTACCTTTCCAACATCGCCTCTGAAGTTCACGTTATCCATCGTCGTGATAGCTTCCGCAGTGAAAAAATTCTAGTCGATCGTTTAATGGATAAAGCCCAAAACGGTAATGTAACGTTGCACCTGAACCGCACGCTTGATGAAGTCATGGGCGACGAAATGGGCGTGACTAAAATTCGCATCAAAGATACCCAGTCTGATAGCACTGAAGAAGTTGATATTATGGGCTTGTTTATTGCCATTGGACACCAACCCAACACAGCAATTTTTGAAGGTCAGCTTGAGATGCAAGATGGCTATATCAAAGTGCAAAGTGGTTCTGAAGGAAATGCTACTCAAACCAGCGTAAAAGGTGTTTTTGCTGCGGGTGATGTATCCGACCACATTTATCGCCAAGCAATAACCTCAGCGGGCACCGGTTGTATGGCCGCATTGGATGCCGAAAAATATCTTGATGCTTTATAGTAAGATAATGATATAAAGGCCTCTTTTGAGGCCTTTATATTCTTCTCCATGTCCTTAGTTCTGACCAAAATAAATCAACAATTAACCTTCCCGGACGTGGAAATGGCACTGGATGAGCCTGATGGTTTATTAGCATTTGGAGGGGATCTATCCATAGCCCGGCTTTTATTAGCCTATCAAAGCGGCATTTTCCCTTGGTTTAGTCAAAATGAACCCATTATGTGGTGGTCTCCCTCACAAAGAGGCGTTTTACCTTTAAGCGACTTTCATTGCTCCAAAAGTCTTAAAAAATTAATCCGCAAAAATCACTATCGGATTAGTTTAAATCAGGATTTTGAACAAGTTATTCAATTGTGCGCCAATATTCCAAGAATGGATAATGGTACCTGGATCACCAATTCAATGATTCAAGCCTATCAGCGACTCCACCACCATGGTCATGCACATTCCATTGAAGTCTGGCAGCAAAATGAATTAGTGGGTGGTTTATATGGAGTGTCTGTTGGACGGGTGTTTTGTGGTGAATCCATGTTTCATCTCCACGCTAACTGCTCAAAACTGGCAATGTTTTGGTTAGTGCACTATTTACAACTACATCAATTTGATTTTATTGACTGTCAAATGGTTACCCCGCATTTGGCAACCATGGGGGTCATCGCTATGCCACGTAAACAGTTTATTGACGCCCTGAATTTGTCAGTCAATCGTCAGGATACCTTGCCTGATGATATATGGAGTGCAAAAGTACTCAATGGCTAATATGAAATTCGGCATTACTCAAGTTTTTCAATGTGCTTATTTACCCGATCAGCAAGAGCGATTGATCGTATTAGCAGAGCAATCCGCAGAACTTCAACAACCCTATGAAAAATTACTCAATTCCGGTTTTAGGCGCAGCGGTGAGCAAATATATCGTCCACATTGTATAAATTGCCAAGCATGTCAGTCATTACGTATCCCCGTTGACGCATTCAAACCATCGCGTAGCCAAAAGCGCATTATGAATAAAAACCAAGATATAAAAATAGTCATCAATCGCATCGAACAAGATAACTATTACGCTCTCTACCAACGCTATATTAATCAACGCCATCATGACGGCAGTATGTTTCCGCCTAATAAAGAACAGTATGAAAGCTTTCTAACTCAAGATGTTGCCAAGCAATTGTTTATTGAACTGTGGCTGGATAATCAACTGGTTACTGTAGCTGTCACCGATGAAGTATCTAATGCGCTATCCGCGCTATATACATTTTATGCACCAGAATTAGATGAACGTTCACTTGGCACTTATGCCATACTATGCCAGATTAAGCAGGCCAAGATGCTCGGGAAACCCTATCTTTATCTTGGCTACCAAATTGATGCCTGCTCAAAAATGAACTATAAGGCGAAATATTACCCACATCAGCGCTTTATCGACAATAAATGGCTGGATTTCGTAAAAAATACAGACTAATGCTTTACTCTTAGCCGTTTATTGGGCAAAATCTGCGCGGCTTTTTATCATTGATCAAAACGTAACGTTATTCAGCAAAAATATATGATTGAGCGTTACTTTAAAACAGAGGTTTTTTAACTAGATGGCGAAAGAAGATTGTATTGAAATGGAAGGTACTGTTCAGGATACCCTTCCAAATACTATGTTTCGAGTTGAACTTGAAAATGGTCACGTTGTAACTGCACATATTTCCGGCAAAATGCGCAAAAACTATATCCGTATTCTGACTGGTGACAAAGTGACCGTTGAAATGACGCCATACGATTTATCTAAAGGTCGGATTATTTATCGCGCCAGATAGTGCTGTTTAAGCTTAATATAACCAAGCTTGGTACCAACAAAAAACCCAACTATAAAGTTGGGTTTTTTAGTATCTGTATTTGAGACGTTATTTCACTTTCTCTTTTTGCACCTGGTATTTGAAGTCAAGCTGATCATCTTTAACATCAATCACCACATCTCCCCCTTGAGCTAACTCACCAAATAATAGTTCATTAGCTAATGGTTTTTTGACTTGCTCTTGAATCATACGGGCCATTGGTCTGGCTCCCATACTCTTATCATAGCCTTTTTCAGCTAACCAAAGGCGAGCGGCATTGCTCACTTCGAGAGACACGCCTTTCGCATCCAGTTGAGCTTGCAATTCAACCACAAACTTATCAACCACTTGCAAGATAACCTCATTATCCAGATGATTAAACCAGACGATGCCGTCGAGACGATTACGAAACTCAGGAGTAAACACTTTATTGATTTCACCAAGCGCATCATGGCTGTGATCCTGCTGTTTGAAACCAATAGATTTGCGAATAGTTTCAAGTACCCCGGCATTGGTTGTCATTACTAACACAATGTTCCTAAAGTCCACTTTGCGGCCATTATTATCGGTTAGGGTACCGTGATCCATTACTTGCAATAAAATGTTGTAGATGTCGCTATGGGCCTTCTCAATCTCATCTAACAATACTACGGAATAAGGGTTTTTGATTACCGCATCGGTTAGCATACCACCTTGTTCAAATCCCACATATCCGGGAGGAGCGCCAATTAAACGACTGACCGCATGCCGCTCCATATATTCGGACATATCAAAACGAACCAGTTCAACTCCCATTATTTTGGCTAATTGTTGGGTCACTTCTGTTTTACCTACCCCGGTTGGGCCGGCAAACAGGAAGCTACCAATGGGTTTTTGTTCATTACCCAAACCAGAACGTGATAAGCGGATTGCATTAGTTAATGTATCGATAGCCTCATCTTGCCCAAATACCACCATTTTAAGATGGCGATCCAGGGTTTTGAGTACTTCTTTGTCAGAAGCGGAAACGGATTTTTCCGGAATACGGGCAATTTTGGCAATGATATGTTCAATATCGGCCACGCTAATGGTTTTCTTGCGCTTCGAGACAGGCAATAAACGTTGACTAGCTCCCGCCTCGTCCATTACATCAATAGCCTTATCCGGTAAATGCCGTTCATTAATGTATTTAGCCGATAATTCTGCCGCAGCCTTGATCGCCTGACGAGTAAAACGCACGCTATGATGTTCTTCATAGCGACTTTTTAAACCCAGCAAGATTTTAGTGGTATCTTCCACACTGGGTTCAACAATATCGACCTTCTGGAAGCGACGCGCCAGCGCCCTATCCTTCTCAAAAATACTTTGATATTCCTGATAAGTAGTAGAGCCAATACAACGCAACTCGCCACTGGATAGCTTGGGTTTTAATAAATTAGAGGCATCCATTACCCCTCCGGAAGCAGCCCCGGCTCCAATAATGGTATGGATCTCATCGATAAATAAAATCGCGTCCGGATCTTTTTCCAGTTCGTGTAATATCGCTTTTAAACGTTTTTCAAAGTCACCACGATATTTAGTGCCCGCTAATAAACTGCCTAAATCCAACGAATATACGGTGGCGTTCTCGATTACCTCGGGAACATCTTTTTGTACAATCCGGTACGCGAGTCCTTCAGCTATAGCGGTTTTACCCACTCCAGCTTCACCCACTAGCAAAGGATTATTTTTGCGACGACGACATAGTATCTGAATAGTACGTTCAACTTCGCCATCCCGGCCAATCAGAGGATCAATCTTTCCTTGTTCAGCCATCAAATTAAGATTACTGGAATAGCGTTCCAGCACACTGGTACGATCATCACCATCGCCAGATTCTTGTTCGGTTTCAATTTGAGCTGGGCGGTCTTCTTCGCTCTTGGACACACCATGAGAAATAAAATTGACCACATCCAATCGGGTTACATCGGACTTTTTCAGAATATATACCGCTTGAGATTCCTGTTCAGAAAAAATAGCCACTAACACATTAGCACCCGTTACTTCTTCTTTACCGGACGACTGCACGTGAAAAACAGCTCGCTGTAATACTCGTTGAAAACCTAAGGTAGGCTGAGTTTCTCGCTCGTTACTTTGCTCTTCTAAAATAATTGGTGTGGTGTCTTTTACAAAATCTTCTAATTCATTCTTAATACTTTGTATATTGGCTCCACAGGCTTGCAACGCTTCACAGGCCGAAGCATTGCCTAACAAGGCCAGCAACAGGTGCTCTACGGTCATAAATTCATGCTTATGCTCCCGAGCAAAGATAAAGGCTTCATTCAGGGTTTGTTCCAGATCTTTATTTAACATCTGTTGGATCCTCATACTGCGTCATTATTCAGTTCAGGCCAATGATCGTACTGTTTTAACTATCAATATCGTGATCAACTTTATCAATCACCTATCAGTTAACAGCATCCTATTGCTAAACCATCGCATGAATACTTCTATTCTATATGTCCAGTTTACGCCTGTTCCAATGAACACATCAATGGATGTTGATGTTTACGCGCGTACTGATTAACTTGCATCACTTTTGTTTCTGCCACTTCTGCACTATATACGCCACATACGGCTTTACCTTCATAATGCACAGTCAGCATAACTTGATTCGCTTTTTCAATATTCATATTAAAAAAACTCACCAATATCTCGACGACAAAATCCATTGGGGTGTAATCGTCATTATTTAGCATCACTTTATACATTGGCGGCGGTTGTATTTTTTTCTTAACCGCATCCAGCTGTTTTTCGTGGCTTATTCCTACTGCATTCACTTCTTTCATAAAATAATAGCTGTTGGGGTCTACTTTAACCCTATTTATACCGCGAAAGTGACTATTTAATAAAATAATTAAATTAGACTTGACACATTTAGGTTAAAAAACCTACAGTTTTAGGGAACATTTGGATTTCTCCAGATGTTTATGTCCCAATTAACAATATTGGGACAAGCAAGAGATAGTTCAAGGGATTACAGAGGAAACAGAAGTATGGCAGTTGGCAAAGTCAAGTGGTTCAACAATGCAAAGGGTTTCGGTTTTATTGTACCTGATGATGGTGGTGAAGACGTGTTTGCACATTATTCAACTATTCAAATGGATGGATATCGCTCCCTTAAAGCAGGTCAGGAAGTTAATTTTGAGGTAGAAGCCGGACCTAAAGGTTTGCATGCAGCAAACATATCCGCAGAACCCCAACAATAAATCATATAAACAATAAAAAAGCAGATGATAATTCATCTGCTTTTTTTTATGGTCAAAGAATAATAATTTTAACCAATAATATTATTCAGCGTATCGCTCGGGCGCATCACTTTGGCGACTAAGCTTTCGTCAGCATGATAATAACCGCCTAAATCAACAGCCTGTCCTTGTGTTGCCATGATTTCAGAAATGATTGTCTGTTCATTTTCCTGCAGGGATTTAGCAATAGGCTGGAAATGAGCTTGCAATTCAGCATTATTAGTTTGAGAAGCCAAGTCCTGAGCCCAATACAGCGCAATATAAAAATGGCTGGTACGGTTATCGTGCTGACCCACTTTGCGACTTGGAGACTGGTTGTTGTCGAGTAATTTGCCCACGGCAACATCCAAAGACTTAGCCATGATTGCCGCTTTATCATTACCTTTTAGGTTAGCCAAATGCTCAAGGGACGCACCTAATGCACAAAACTCACCTAAAGAATCCCAACGTAAATGATTTTCTTCCACTAATTGCTGAACATGTTTTGGCGCTGACCCACCTGCGCCGGTTTCAAATAATCCACCACCATTCATTAATGGCACAATGGACAACATTTTGGCGGAGGTACCGACTTCCAAAATAGGGAATAAGTCGGTCAAGTAATCACGTAAAACGTTACCGGTTACCGAAATAGTATCCTTACCGACTTTCATACGGGCTAATGACAATTCGGTTGCTTCAACTGGAGACATAATTTGAATATCCAGTCCTTTAATATCGTGATCTGGTAAATACTGTTGTACTTTTTTGATCAACTCTGCATCGTGAGCACGGTCTTTATCTAACCAGAATATCGCTGGTGAACCTGTGGCTTTGGCGCGATTAACCGCTAATTTTACCCAATCCTGAATCGGCGCATCTTTAGCCTGACACATACGCCAGATATCACCTTGTTCAACATCATGCTGATGGATAACTTCACCACTTTCGCTGACAACCCTAATTTGACCATTTCCCGGTGCCACAAAAGTTTGTGGATGGGAGCCGTATTCTTCCGCTTTTTGCGCCATCAATCCAACATTCGAAACACTGCCCATTTCAGCAGGATTAAACGCACCATGCTTAATACAGAACTTAATAGTTGCGTCATAAACGCCCGCATAGGAACTATCAGGAATAACGCACTTGGTATCAGCTTCGCGACCATCGGGTCCCCAACCTTTACCACCAGCACGGATTAAGGCAGGCATGGAGGCATCGATAATAACATCACTAGGTACGTGTAAATTACTGATGCCCTTATCAGAATTAACCATGTATAAATCGGGTTGCGCCGCAAAACATTGTTGAATATCAGCTTCAATGGCCGCTTTTTGGTCTGCGGGCAACGCCGCAATTTTGGCCACGACGTCGCCAAAACCGTTATTTGGATTAACACCTAGCTCGGCAAATAAATCAGCATATTTACTAAATAATTCTTTGCAGAAAACTTTGACCGCATAACCAAAAATAATCGGATCTGAGATCTTCATCATGGTCGCTTTCATATGTAACGAGAACAAAACACCCTGTTGTTTAGCATCGGCAATTTGTTGTTCTAAAAATGCACATAAGGCATTTTTATTCATTACGGTAGCATCAACCACTTCACCGGCTTGTAACGGAATATTGGCTTTTAGTGTTTCAACTTGATTGTCAGCGCCAATAAATTCAATAGCGACGTTTGTCGCTTTAGCAATAGTGGTAGATTTTTCATTATGGAAAAAATCGTTGTCGGCCATGGTAGCAACATGGGTTTTGGAATCGCTCGTCCACTCTCCCATGCTATGCGGATGTTTTTTGGCAAATTCTTTTACCGCTAATGGCGCCCGACGATCGGAGTTACCTTCGCGCAATACTGGGTTAACCGCACTACCTTTAATTTTTTCATAGAGCGCTTTTACCTTAGCGTCTTGTTCGGTTTTTACTTCATTCGGATAGGATGGAATGGCATACCCATGAGATTGTAGTTCTTTAATCGCTGCATCAAGCTGTGGAGCCGAAGCCGAGATATTAGGCAATTTAATCACATTTGCATCGGCCAGTTTGACTAAGTCACCTAACTCGGCAAGATCATCTGATTGACGTTGAGACTCGTCCAAAAAATCAGGAAATTGCGACAATATACGTCCCGCTAACGATATATCCTTGCTGCCTACCGTAATCCCCGCGGCTTTGGTATAAGCCTTAACAATGGGCAAAAATGATCCGCTGGCCAATTCAGGCGCTTCATCTACTTTGGTATATATGATGTCAGGCTTGTTTTCACTAGTCATGTTACTTTTAGGCTCCTGGATATTGCATATAAATGCTTAATTAAAAACAATTTGACGACAATAAATGCATTATCGTTCTTCAATGTGGTGTGGGATAATAAACAATTCAACAATTAGTGCAAATTGCCAAATCTTATTTTATATCCCAAAAGGATTATTCTCTATGGCTAAACATCGGCCTTCGAATAAAAATATCAGTAAGCAGAAAGTTGTTCTGTTTAATAAACCTTTCAATGTGTTATGCCAGTTTACCGACGCTGAACAGCGCCCTACTTTGAAAAACTTTATCGATATTACCGATATTTATGCTGCTGGACGATTAGACCGAGATAGTGAAGGTTTGCTGGTATTAACCAATAATGGCAAATTACAACATAAATTAGCCGATCCCAAACATAAAACCAGTAAAACCTATTGGGTTCAAGTAGAAGGACAAATCAATCAGGAAAAATTACAACAACTGGAAAAGGGCGTCGAGCTTAAAGATGGTATGACCTTGCCTGCCAAAGCCACGCTTATCGATGAGCCTGAACTGTGGCCACGTAATCCCCCAGTTAGATTTAGACAGCATATTCCAACTAGCTGGATCAGCCTGACGTTGACTGAAGGTCGCAATCGACAAGTACGCAGAATGACAGCCCATGTCGGTCACCCCACACTGCGTTTAATCCGTTACCGCGTTGGTAACTGGACACTCGATGGTATCGCCAGCGGTGAATATATTGAGATCTAATCTATTCCCATATCATGGGTGATTTTAAGCACCTGATTTGCTAGAATGCGCCTCCCATAATTTTCGGAAAAGTCCTTCGTTTTCAATCATGTCAGAAAATAGTCAAACAAAAGTCATCGTCGGTATGTCCGGCGGAGTAGATTCATCCGTATCAGCTTACCTTCTTCAACAGCAAGGCTATCAGGTTGAAGGACTATTTATGAAGAACTGGGAAGAGGATGATTCTGATGAATATTGCGCTGCGGCGCAAGATCTGGCCGATGCCCAAGCCGTTGCCGATAAGTTGGGTATGCCCTTGCACACCATCAATTTTGCCGCCGAATATTGGGATAATGTTTTTGAGTATTTTTTAGACGAGTACCGTTCTGGCAGAACACCTAATCCCGATATTATGTGCAACAAGGAAATTAAATTTAAAGCCTTCCTTGAATTTGCCGCCGAAGAGCTGGGCGCAGATTATATTGCCACTGGCCATTACGTCCAACGGGGTATGCAAAATGGCCAATGGCAGATGCTGCGTGGTCACGACAGTAATAAAGATCAAAGTTATTTCTTGTATACCTTAAGTCATGAGCATATTGCGCAAACGCTCTTTCCTATTGGCCATCTGCAAAAACCGGAAGTACGCAAAATTGCCGAGCAACAAGGCTTGGTCACTCACGATAAAAAAGACAGCACTGGCATTTGTTTTATTGGTGAACGTAAATTTAAAGACTTTTTGAGTCAATATTTGCCCGCCCAACCTGGCGTCATCGAAACTGCTGAAGGCGAAGCCATTGGTGAACATGAAGGATTGATGTATCACACATTAGGTCAGCGCAAGGGGCTACATATTGGTGGCTTAAGCCAATATGGTGAAGAACCTTGGTACGTGGTAGATAAAGATATTGCCCGAAATGTATTAATTGTTGGTCAAGGTGCCGATCATCCATTGCTTTACTCAACTGGACTAATTGCTAACCAACTGCATTGGGTCGACAGACTGGGACCACAAACTAGTTTGCGATGCACAGTGAAAACCCGCTATCGGCAGGAAGATATCCCCTGTCAGTTGACGGTGCAGCAGGACCATATTGAAGTACACTTTGACGAGCCACAAAAAGCCGTTACGCCAGGACAATCTGCGGTGTTTTACCAAAATGATGTGTGTTTAGGTGGTGGCATTATAGAGAGTTATATTCGATAACATGACTGATTCAATTCAAGATAAACATCTTGCCTTGGCGGCAATTTGTCAGGCGGCCTCGCTGGTTCAACAAATAGCCCGCAAACAACAGGTGGATGAAAATGCATTCCAAGCCAGTATTAATTCATTAATAGTGGTAGACGCAGATAATACCGAGCAAGTGTTTGGGAGCATGGCTAATCTAAAATTGGGATTTAATACGCTCAGTGCCCAGTTAAGTAATAAAGCGGTAAAAAAAGATGCTGAAATAACCCGTTATATTGCCGGTATATTGCAATTAGAGCGCAGGCTAACTAAAAATAACAAGAAAATGCAGGAATTAGCAGAGCGAATTAGCCAGCTACAACGACAGCAATCGCTGTATTCATTATTTGATAGCCAGATGCTGAGTAACATCGCTAGCGTTTATACTGATGTGGTCAGTCCCATTGGTGCAAAAATACAGGTTGCTGGAGAGCCAGAGCAACTTAAGCAACCACTTAATCAACATAAAGTACGTGCTTTATTATTAGCCGGTATTCGAGCGGCGGTATTATGGCGGCAATTAGGTGGCAAGCGTCGACAAATATTGTTTAGCCGCCGCAATATTTTGCAAGCGGCTCATCAGGCTTTGCAAAACATTAACCAAATTCATTAAATTTAGGAGTATACCCTTTGGAACTATCAGCCCTAACGGCCATATCCCCTGTCGATGGACGATACGGTAATAAAACCACTGAATTAAGAACTATTTTCAGTGAATTTGGTTTAACCAAATATCGCGTACAAGTGGAAGTACGCTGGTTACAAATGCTTGCCAGCCAACCTGACATTGCTGAAGTTCCAGCCTTGAGCAGCCAAGCGAATCAATTATTGGATAGCATTGTCAGTGATTTTTCATTGGCTGATGCACAGCGGATCAAGGATATTGAAGCGACCACTAATCATGACGTTAAAGCGGTAGAATATTTCTTAAAAGAAAAAGTGGCGGGCAATGCTGAATTGCATGCCATCAATGAATTTATTCACTTTGCCTGTACTTCGGAAGATATTAACAACCTGTCACATGGATTAATGCTAAACGAAGCTCGTGATAACGTAATTTTGCCTTATTGCGATAAGTTAATCAGTGAAATTAAACGCTTAGCGATTGAAAATAAATCAGTTGCCATGATGGCGCGTACTCATGGTCAACCGGCAACCCCAACCACGATGGGTAAGGAAATGGCCAATGTGATGATCCGTTTGCAACGTCAACGTGATCAGATTGCCGCCGTGCAAATTATGGGTAAAATCAACGGTGCCGTTGGTAACTACAACGCCCACCTAGCCGCTTATCCATCGGTTGATTGGCATCAATTGTCGGAACAGTTTGTCACCTCGCTAGGCATAAACTGGAACGCCTATACCACCCAAATTGAACCTCATGACTATATTGCCGAGTTATTTGACGCGATTGCCCGTTTCAATACCATCTTAATTGATTTTGACCGAGACATTTGGGGCTATATTGCGTTAGGCCACTTTAAGCAAAAAACGATTGCGGGTGAGATCGGTTCTTCCACCATGCCACACAAAGTCAACCCCATTGATTTTGAAAACTCAGAGGGCAACCTGGGCTTGGCCAATGCCATCTTTGCACATTTATCCGTTAAACTTCCGATTTCACGTTGGCAACGGGATTTAACCGATTCCACTGTTTTACGTAATCTAGGCGTCGGCGTTGGTTATGCGTTAATTGCCTATCAGGCATCATTAAAAGGCATTAGCAAACTGGAAATCAACGCGCAAAGCTTACTGGATGAACTGGATACAAATTGGGAACTATTAGCCGAACCTATTCAAACCGTGATGCGTCGCTACGGTATTGAGAAACCCTATGAAAAGCTCAAGGAGCTCACTCGCGGCAAACGGGTTAATCAAGTGATTATGGCTGATTTTATCGATAGCTTAGCACTGCCTGATAGCGTAAAAGTCGAGCTAAAACAACTCACGCCAGAAAATTACATTGGCCGAGCCATCGCCTTTGTGGAAGATTTAGCTTAATTCCCCATCTTTTATCCTGTCCTTTAATGACAAAACAGGTGCTTTGACTACACTTTTAGCATCTGTTTTGTATTAAAGGGATTTAATATGCATAAGATTATCTCGTTGTGGATCCGGGCGGGAAGCCAAGCAACTAGTTTAGATAATGTTAACCCTACTCGTATCACTAATATCATTGTATTAATTCTGGGACTGACCTTAACGGTTCAATTACCTTTGATGCTGTCATTCTGGGATCAGGGTGGTGCCAAACAATGCTCAATTAATCTATTTGCGATTTTATGTTGTCCGCTGGTACCACTTTTTAATCACCATCATCGCCTTTTACTGGCGAAACTAAGCTTAATTTTAATTTATATTTGTTACTTAATCGCCACCGCCATGCACCTTGGATCTCAAGCAAATGTGCATTACTTTTTCCTGTTAGGTATTTTTGTTAGCCCTTTTTTATTTCAATCCGACTCTCCACTGTTGAGCAAAGCTGTTATTGTTCTATTTGGACTATTGGCGCTATTATTCGGTTTTATTAATTTACCCACTGAGCAGAGCAATGTCAGCTATAGCCAACTGGTTGGGATAAGCAATCTGATAAATTTGGTGTTCGCAGGAACGCTGTGTGCGTTTTATATTCAGCTCAATACCCGAATGGACCGGGACAAAATCAATCTGGAAAGAAAACGCTCCGAGAGCTTGTTACTGAATATTTTACCAGCAAGCATCGCTCGGCGTTTAAAAGAATCCAATCAACCGGTAGCTGATTATTTTGAACAAGCCACCATCTTATTTGCCGACATTGCTAATTTTTCGACATTAACCAAGCAAATGTCAGCCATTCAATTAGTCGCGCTGCTCAATGATTTATACAGCGAATTCGATCTGATCCTCAGTCGCTATCGTTTAGAAAAAATCAAAACCATCGGGGATGAAATCATGGCCGTTTGCGGGGTTCCCACCACCGATAAACAACACGCGATTCAAGTATGTGAGTGCGCCTTGCAAATGCAACACTGTTTCGAACATTTTTGTAAAAGCCATAATATTAACAACGGTTTACGTATTGGTATTAATAGTGGCCCTGTGGTGGCTGGCGTGATTGGCAAGAACAAATTCAGTTATGATTTATGGGGAGAAGCCGTCAATATGGCTTCTCGCATGGAAAGTAACGGACAACGAGATAAAATCCAAATTACCGAACACACCTACCAACATGTTAAACAGCATTTTCAATGTAAGTTACGTGGCCAGATTGAAATTAAAGGAATGGGTAAAATAAACAGTTATTGGCTGCTTAAATAAACCATGTCTAGGCTAATTTGGATTTAATGTTATCGAGTAAACGAGCCGGTTTTAACACAACAATTGCGCACAGGATCAAAACAATTACTGAGACATTAATCACCACATCATATTGATCTTCACCAACTAACAACGCCGCTACCATGGGACCTGAAGCTAACCCCATTTTTGAAGCGAAACCACCTAATGCCGCTAACTGCCCCGCTTTATCCAGTTCGGAACAGATACCAAACATATAAGGCAATGCAAATGCCCAAGTGATACCAATAATAATATTTGCAATAAGATAAATTTGGCTACTCTGACTGTACAATAAAGCCCAACTGCACGCTGCGGTCAGTAATACTGAGACTAATAAAGGCATCGTGCGGCCAAAACGGGTACCGACCACAATCACTAAAAATGCGCCTAGCAACGCTATCCAACTCGCTGATGCCAGCGCAGGACTCATAAATTCAAGTGTGAGTCCGGAGGCTCGACCTAAACCAATCATATAGGCAAAAAGTCCCATATTGGCGGCTTGAAATAGAAAAATTCCCGCCAGAGTAAAAAACAGCGGCATGCGGCTGGCATTCGTTTGCTCTACAACAACGGTGGGTTGCTCCGGCACCGGATAGGCAGGTAAAAATGGTAACATTAACAAGGTCGCAACACTAAAAATGGCTAATGACAAAAATAATGCACCAGTACCAAACTCGGGGACTAATCCGGGTAAATACATGATCCCGAGTCCACCGAGTCCCCATTGAATAAATAACAAGTAACCAAAGGTTTTATCTGCTTCATTGGTCCGGGAAATAATACTAAAACCAATTCCTACCAGTAATCCCCCTACCAGTCCATGCAGTCCACGAATAACAATCATCAATTCCGCCGAACGAATATAAATACACAGCAGATCAATTGAAATTAAGCCCACCAATAAACAATATGACCACTTTACCCAATTAATTCGCTTAATCAGAAAAACCGCCGATAATGCTCCTGCCGCAGCTCCATATAGATTGGCCGAACTAACGAATCCGGCTTGCTGATTATTAAATTGCAAACCTTCAATCAAGCCACTTACTAGCGCGGGAATAATATTGATATAAAAAATTCCTGCGGTAGTTAAAAAAGCCAAAATTATTCTTGCGAACACACCATGAGGAGCCACTTTATACTTGGCCAAATAGGCGGTTGGCATGGATTGAGCCTGAGTTTGAGTCAAAATAGTGTTCTCCTGTGAAGGTGCTTTTTTATTGACAAATCGGTTTTATTTTATTCAATTCACTCACCGCGCTAGCCCAGTTATACTGGTGGGTATCGCTAAAATAGTAGTAAGTTAACTGATTCGGCAACAGTGCAACGGTAATGCCGCCAAAGCCGGACATAAAAGGTAACCAAGCGGAATGTTTACAGCCTAACTGATTCGTAAAATTTCTGGCCCAAAAGCCATTGCTGTATCGGATGTAATCATATTCCGTTACGTTTCCACTGGGTTGTCCTGTTCGCTGCAACGATTGTGATAACAGCGGCTGAGCTAACAATGCCTTTGACTGACTTAACTGAGTCTGTCGCTGAATAAATTGACTAATTTGTGCTATATCGTCAGCTGTATAAAATAATCCGTACCCCACAAAGGGCTGTTGAATGGCATCAGCGGTCGTTCTTGTTTGAGTGAATACCGGACTGAGCGGTACATCAGCCAACACCGTATCAACTAAAATGTCCTTAAATAACTCGGTACTTTTTCCAATTCGCTGTTTAATAAAATGACTTAGTGCCGTGCCAAGCAAATACGTATCTGAAGTGTGATAAACGAACTGCTGGCCCGGAGCTGATTGACGGGCATAGTGTTGGCAGCTAAAACGGATCTTGTCCTGATGGGTTAACGCATCAAAAAACACTAGCGTTTGCGCGGAGGCTTCATCAGCACCATAATCGGCCACACCGTAGTGACCTGAGGTCATATTCAACAAATCGGCTAATGTCACCCCCTGCCATGTTTTTGTATCACAAGCCTCGACCCACTTGGAGACGGGTTGTTCAAATACATCGCCAAAACGTTGTTCCAAATACAACATGGTTAACCCGGCAAACACAGACTTAGCGGTTGAATATGAAGGCAACACCTGTTGCTGACAGAAAGGATAATCCCCCATACGAGTCGTGCAATTCGATACATAATGTACGCCCTGATACACCACACCAACGCGGCTCATTTCTGCTGGTTGAATTGATGACTGCAACATTAGCTGACTTAGTTTTAAACCCGCAATGTTATCTGCCAGCGTCGCCAGCGGCATACTCGTCATTCGCAAAGACCGTTCGTGCTGATATGCTTGAATGATGCGCGGGGCTCCATCTATCTTCGAGGGTTGATAAGCAACTTGTCCGACTCCCCATAAATCGGGTTTAAAGTAGGCACAGGTTTCGCTACTGAACTGATAGTAAAAATGTGAGGCTTGAGATTGCTGGTCGACTAAAAACGTGACAACTCCGTTATGGACGCAGTTTTGATTTTTTTCCACCAAACTGAGCGGCAACGCAATACGATAATAGCCCTTATTTAGCGGATCGATGCCAATTTTGCCTACCCCTACAAAATAGTCCCAATAATCATGCTGGCTAACCTGTAATTCACGCTTAACCGGAATGAGTTCATTTTGATCATTTTGCACGAGGTCAAAAGACAACACGGGCAAGATAAATTGGGGTTTATTAGCTATCTGATTAATTACATTAGTCGCTGATAATGAATAGCGACTTTTATCCCTGGCAGGAATTAATTGAAACGTACCTTGGATGTTGATATCGACCGTTTGAGTAGACGCTAGATCCAAGTGTTCCATCATTATCGGACTCGTCACCTCATCCCCGCTAATTAGCGCAGATTCAAGCCTGCCCTCATCACTTTCGTTGCCGTGAACGACATTAGTACCGCATAGTAACAATACAATATGGCCGACGATGAACATGACTAATCGCATATAATTCCCGCCCGCTCAAGTGATTGTTTTAATCCAGCTAATGGTTTTTCATAATGGCGCCATTTAGCCACAGAACTATTATAAATTCCGCGACGAACCTGGCTGGCGCTGGCGGTATTCGATGGTGCCTGATTCGATTCAACCAAACTGCACTGGGGTTGCCAATCTAACTGACAATGCTCAATCAACTGTTTGGCTTGGGTGTCAATATCTGCCACGACGTTTTCATAACCAATGGTATAAATGGCTTGCGGGATAACGTCACGCCAATGCTGCATAAGACGATGATGAGCAATATAGTAACTGGCCAACTCATCCAGATCGTAGGAAAAAGGATAGCCTTGCACAAATAGTTGCTTAAATATGGCATAGCAAGTATCCAACGGATGTCGTTGCACATGGATTATTTTGGCTTGTGGCAAAGCTAAATGAATCAACCCTACATTAAGTGAATTTAACGGAAGTTTGTCGACAAAATGCTTAACATGACCGGTTTCTGGCCGTGTACTATCAATATAAGCTTTCCCCAGTGCGGTAACATCAAGATGTCGTGTTTGCTCCACCAGTTCAAGCCTATCTGCCGGTAATTGACCTAATTTTCGCCGACATTGAGCGACCATTTGCAAACTGAAATTGTTCAGCTCTCCAGCAGAGCTGACCTGAGTGTGGTGAGTCAGAATTCGTTCTATCAACGTCGAGCCTGTACGAGGTAATCCTAAAATAAAGATGGCTTCATTATTGGTATAGCCCGCTGGCGGCTTTACAAAACAGTCTTTATTAAAAACCTGAATAATTTTGTTAATCGTAGCTACATCACGCTGCACATCATATTGTATGTTCTTGCGGCGGAATAATGCCCCATGCTGCAAGCTGGTAAAACTTTGTGAATATTGTTTTATATCTTCCAGTTCTTTAGCTAAGGCGTAATTTATCTGACTTGTTTGTAAATCATTAAACCGATATTGCTGTAATAACCGCTGCATTTGTTCTATATGATTGCTTGCGATAGTTTGGGGGCGTAAATCAGCCCTTAACAGATAGGCTTCGGTATCAAAGGGATTAAGTTTAATCACCTGATTCAAGCTCTGCTCAGCCTCATCTAAACGTCCTAAATAACGTTGTACGGTAGCTAAGTTAAAATGCAGTTGTGGATCATCCGGAGTTTGTTGAATCGCTTGCCAATAATAGTGTGCAGACAACTCATACTGTACTAATTTGCTTAATACCAACGCAAACTCGGCATACAAACCAGCGTCTACAGGAAGATCCGCTTGATGTAGTTGTTCAGCTATCATCTGGGCGTGCTGTCGTTGTCCCAGCATCACTAAACAGTGTGCTTTGTGCAATAACCACCGGCTACCTGTCGGCTCTATTAACAAGGATTGTTCTATACTTCGCAAACCTTGATGAAAGTCAGCCAATTGAAATGCCAAAAAACTGGTCGCAAACCAACCATCAGCGTTATCGGAATAAGCCTGATTAAACTCCTGGCTCAGTTTTTTAGCTTGCGCGACATTTTGTTGATTAATCGCCAACCAAACATTGTCGAGCATTCGCTCGATTTGCTCAGCAGATTGCTGTGATGGAGATAATGGCATGATAGAGGCGCCTTGCTACGATAGACCCTGTTTTATCATCTCATTCATATCAGTAAAATACTGATATGAATGAGAAAGATGGACAATCGTATTAGAAACGATAGTTAACTGCCACCCCAACAGTCCTTGGCAGACTGATATAATCTTTCGAGGAATTACCTAAAAAGTTTTGATCCGGATTAGTCCCCATATAGCCTTCGGGGATCAAGCCAGTTACTCCGTCATCATTAAACAGGTTTTTCACGTACAGGGTCACATCCCATTCATCAGCACTAATTCGGGTACTGGCGTTCCATAGCGAGAAACCACTGATATTAGCTTGCAAAGTGGGACTATCTCCAAGGTAATTAAGTGAATCAGACTGATAATAACCATTGATTTGCGATACCCAGTACCAGCCATTATCCAATGACCGGGTATAGTCAACAGACAAACTAATTGTATTTTTGGGCGAGCTGGGTAACGTCGTTCCATCCTCAGCTTGTAACCGATATGTATCGGCTGAAAATGTGCTGGCTGGCGCATAAAAGTCATTGGTTAACGCGGCATCCACATAGGCGTAACCGAGAACATAGTGAATATCGTCGCTTAAATATCCCTGTAATTCTAGTTCGACCCCCTGTGTTCTGGCTGATTCACCATTAGCAACCGTAAAGAAGCCCCAATAGGATGCTGTATTAAGTTGTGGATCATCCCAGTCAATTCTAAATGCCGATAACGTATAGGTATGCGCCCTATCAGCCAAATACCCTTTCAAACCGATTTCATAATTTACTGCGCTGTCTGACTTATATTGCTGCCATTCAGGACGTTCAGCCAAATCTCCCTCCAGCGGCACCGCATTGGCACCGCCGCGACGATAACCTTCGGCAACAGTGGCATACGCCATGGTGTCGCGAGAAACATCATAAGACAAATTAAGCTTGAACAATGTCTTGCTTTCATCACTATTGAATTGAGGCTCGGCACTAAGATAAGGCCAGATAGGTAATTGCAATACCGTATTGTTAACGAAATCATTACTGAAGCTACGCAATCCTACTGTGGCCCTGAATTTATCTGAGATATGGTAGGTCAACTCGCCAAATACGGCTTTATCTTTAAAGTTTTCATCCCGTACATAGTGGAAATCGTTGTCGGTATAGGCCATACCATAGCTGCCCATCGTATCCCACCAACTAAAGGCTACTCCAGCCCACTCCTGATACCCCTGCATATAGCTATCTTGATTGGCTTGGCTATCCTGATTCATATAATACAATCCCACCACCCAATCGATATTGTGTTGAGTTTGATTGGAGACTAAACGTAACTCTTGCACAAAAGCTTCTTCTTCATAGCCACGGTATGCAGTAGCCATTGGGCGAGGCGTTCCATAATACAAATCAGAAAACCAATTTTGTTGGGCGTAAAACCCGGTATTGTCACTGGTTGAACTGCCCGCGTGACGATAATCAGACGAACTGGACGTTAATGTGGCAAAACCTAAATCCCATTCGACTTCCAACGAGGTTAATTTAACCTCACGATCAGAGGGTTCTAGCTGTACCGCACCGTTTTCATATTCACCATAAGGCTGCGCCGTTCCAGTCGTCCAATGGTTGCCGCGAGTAACTTGACGACGACCACCGATCTCATCTTTTTGTTGTTGGTGAGATAATAAAATTCGTAGATTGTCCGTGGCTTCATATTTTAATGAAGCACGTCCATAACGAATATCAACGGTATCCGCATCTTCCACCCGACGGAACGAAACGCCTCCTGCGGCTAAATCACCATTGTTAGCTGCCGGTGCATAATTATTACTATCAAGTTTGTACACATTGGCATAATCCACGATGCCATCATTATCAATTTTGCCCACATTAGCCCGAAAGGCTAACTTATCGGTTAGTGGGATATTAAGCATCGCGTCTATATTCAGATTATTACCTTCAGACCCCTTAGTCTGGCTATAAGCCATCGAAGCGCTACCATAAAAACTATCGGTTTCCGGCTGTTTCATCCGGTATTTAACCGTCCCGGCTAATGAACCGGAGCCGTATAGCGTGCCCTGCGGACCACGGAGGACTTCAACCATTTGCACATCTTTAAGGATGAAATTGGCAAACAGCGGGGTTTCATTAATATAGGACGCCACGGTGGGCACCGCCGACAACGCAACATCACCGTTGGCACCGCCATCGACATTAACACCACGAATAATGACCCCATTCACCGCGCCTGAATTACGATAACCACGATCCACCACCGTAATACCGGCGACATTACGCATCATTTCGGATGCATCAACAATATTACCACTTTCAAGTTTGTCACCGGACACCGCGGAAATATTATAGGGTACTTCCTGAACGCTCTGTACCCGACGATTGGCGGTTACTTCAATGCGTTCCACTACTTTGCTTTCAGACTCTGCCGTATCATCGGCCGCGACACTGAGTGTAGGAACCGAAAAAATAAGAGCGGTACTAACAGCAGTGGCTAACGTGGATTTTTTAAAACTTGCAGTATTCATTGTTGGCTCCGATTATTTTGTTGTATTTTTCGCCTGTTTTGAGAGTAGATCAGTCACGCTATGCAACCTAGTACCAGTTCCCATCAACTTATTGGTCCAGATTAAAAGCGTCCCTCCAATTAAGTTTTGTTTTGATCCGGTATGACTAAACTTCCGAGTTGATCTAAGCTAGTTGGCTCGCCTGGTTGATAAGCCGAAAATGTAATTTGATTATCGCGAAAACTTTTAAGTGGTTGACCTAATCCATGTAACCCCCGCTCCCGTTGCCGACGGATTTGATTAAAGTCAATTTCAATAGGAATGGTTTCTGCACCACTGCCAGCAAGATGAATAATATTGCCATCCGGCCCCACAACCACTGACTGACCATGACCTTGAGAAGCAGCAGCATTGATTGCAAACACATAACATTGATTCGTCGCGGCGGTAGATTGCGCCATCGCAACTTCAACTGTGCGATCAATAGTGCCAGTTAAAGTCGGATAAATCAGCACTTCCGCCCCCATACACGTTAAATTGCGAGCTACTTCGGGGAACCATAAGTCATAACAAATCGCTACACCTATCCGGCCTTGCGGCACATCAAACACCACAAATTTATCACCACAACTAACACCGCTTTCATAAGGGTAGAATGGGTATATTTTTCGGTATCGCGTAACCACTTCACCATGATTATTAATCACCGATGCCGTATTAAAAGTCTGCTCACCAACAATTTCAAAATGAGAACCGGGGATCAGCCACAGATTTAGTTTTTTAGCTAACTGACAATAAAACGCTTCGGTTTGACCGGGAAAAGATTCGGCATATTGTTTATCAGCACCGTAGCTACACAGTTCACTTAGCACCACCATATCCAACCATGGGAAACGGCGTTTATTCTTTTCAATTTCTGCTCCGATCGTAGCCAAGTTGTTTCCCGAAGGAAGCGCTAGTTGCAGACCTGCGATAGAAAAATAACTCATAGAGAATACCTAACAGCATCATAAATGATGACTCGGTTTAAATTTGTTAGTTTACTGTATGAGGGGGGAAGGAAATTAGATAGTGCCAGTTATAAAACTATTTTTGGTCCAGTTAAGGTTAATCTGCTATTCCGTCAAATATCCTTTGAGTTCCAATTGCCGCACGAAACAGTAGTTTTGATCAAACCATTTCATTTGATCACCATCCATAATGACAAAGAAGCCTTTAATTTCACCATAACCCCATAGTTTCCATTGGCGGTAATACAATCCATTTTCAATCCACCACCGCCCTACATCCACTTCGCTACCCACCCCAAGAGTTCTGCCTCGCATGCAGCCATCAGCTAACAACTCGATAATACAAGGCACGCCATATACCATTTGGCACT
The DNA here is from genome assembly GCF_048268085.1 of Neptunicella sp. Classification (NCBI taxonomy): domain Bacteria; kingdom Pseudomonadati; phylum Pseudomonadota; class Gammaproteobacteria; order Alteromonadales; family Alteromonadaceae; genus Neptunicella; species Neptunicella sp. The sequence continues at coordinate 79,460 of NZ_JBLWWF010000004.1, forward strand.
CCAAACGTGCTCCTGGCAACAATTCAGCCAATCCCCGGTTATCCAGCAACTTACCTCTGGCATTATCCAACTTTTCTTCATAATCAGCGGTGAGCAAATGGATCAAATCGGCTAGTTTACTCACCCCTTCTCGGATCTTGTCATTAGGAATACTGGTGACTCCCATACGGAAGCAGTTTTCAGGGTGCTCGGAACTGGCAAAATATCGCTTAACCGGCTCGATTAATATACCGAGCTCAGCTGCTTTTACTCGCAGGTATTCTCCGTCTAACTGGGCTGGCCCAGTTACCCAGTAGGCAGTCCCTCCCTGAATAGGTCCAGTATCAATACAGTTTGGAAGATAAATGTTAAGGGCTTCCCGTAACGTTAACCAACGTTCAAAAAACACTTTGTGGAGATGCATCATAAAGGCATCGTAATAGCCTAAGGATAAAAAATAGGCCACCGCGCGCTGATTATTCAATGGTGGATTACGCATGGCCATCTTACGTAACTTTTTCAGTTCGCTGATCACACCGCTATCAGCCACAATAAACCCAATTTGTACCCCTGACGCCAATACCTTAGACAGGCAAGATATATAAATAACCCGGTTATCTTTATCTAAACTGCGCAATGCCGGATGAGGCTGACCTAAAAAGTTACTTTCAAACTCAAAATCGTCTTCAATGATCAAGAAATCTTGTTGCTGGGCTTTTTTGAGTAATTCATAACGGCGTGTCATCGACATGGTAATACTGGTAGGCGTTTGATGACTGGGGGTGGTATAGACAATATCGCAGTTATCCAACTGCGGGTTTACCACCATACCGTTATCATCAATAGGCTGATAAACCAGCTTAGCACCATATTTTACCAGTAATTCGCGCATTTCCGGAAAGCCGGGATCTTCTACGGCGGCGGTAACGCTGTGATCAACAAATAACTGGCTCACCAGATTTAAAGCTTGCTGGGTACCGACCGTAATCAAGATTTCGGCACTACTGGCCTGAATACCACGTCTGGGCAATATTTTACTTCGAATTTGATCGAGTAACATGGGATCGTCTTCAACCCCCTGTAATTCAGACCATTGGTATATTTCTCTGGTGGTATTGGCTTTATTATTCGCATCACGCCACTCTCTAACCGGATAAAGCGAAGCATCATATTTACCGTCAATAAATGGATAGGCAAAGCGTTGCCAATTAGATGGACATGAGGTTTCACTAGTGGTTTTGAGTTGGCCTTTAAAACGGTGGAAGTTGTCTTTTGACTGTATATTATGTGTATCCACATCAGCATTGACCCAGCCTTTATGGATATCATCACTAACATAAATACCACTGCGTTCTTTACTGACAATGTAGCCTTCGTCTATTAAGGTTTGATAGACCAGTACTACAGTATTACGCGCAACCCCAATCTGCTCCGCCAGTTTACGAGAAGAGGGTAAACGGCTCCCCGGCATAAAGGAGCCCACTAAAATACCTTCAACCAACTTACGCCGAATTTGGCTTTGCAGACTTTCGTCCAGCTGGTGATCGATATGGATCAATCGACGTATCATCGAGGAATTGCCTCTGGAAGCGTTAATTTATTATGCATTAACCTGTTGACTAAACAATTGCTCAAACTTATCCAATCCCTCATCAATTATCTCATCTGAGATGGTCAACGCCGGTAAAAAACGAATGACATTAGCATAAAATCCGCAGGCCAGTAATACCAGACCCGCCTCTTTGGCGTTCGCTATAATAGCTTGGGTTAACCCATTGTTTGGTTGATTTGCATCACTATCGACGATCAGTTCAATTGCAATCATTGCCCCCTTGGTACGCACTTCACCAATGATGGCTGGAAACTTGTCTTGCAATTCACGCAGACGGGCAGTAAATCGAGCACCAATTTGTTGTGCTCGACTAACTAGTTTCTGCTCGTCAATGACATCTAAAACGGCTAAGGCAGCCGCACAACCTACCGGTGAACCACCATAAGTTCCCCCTAATCCCCCGGGAAGCGGAGCGTCCATAATATGACTCTTGCCCACCACGGCCGCTAATGGAAATCCCCCGGCAATCCCTTTAGCCATGGTGATCAAATCGGGCTCCACATTGGCATGTTCAAAGCAAAACATTTTGCCGGTACGCCCAAAGCCAGTTTGAATTTCATCGGCAATCAACACAATGCCATGTTTATCACATAGTTCTCGAAGCGCTTGTAACAATTCCACTGGCGCTGGATAAAAGCCTCCCTCGCCCTGCACTGGCTCGATGATAATCGCAGCCACATCGCTCGCAGCGATATCTACCTTAAACAGGTTTTCTAATGCATTAAGAGAATCTTTAACGGAAACATTATGAAGTTCCATCGGAAATGGCACATGAAAAATATCCGCCGGAAACGGACCGAATAAGTTTTTATACGGCGTGACTTTACCGGTTAAGGCCATGGTCATATTAGTGCGGCCATGAAAGCCGCCATTAAAAGCGACAATTCCCCTTCTGCCGGTATGGGCACGGGCTATCTTGATGCAGTTTTCTACTGCTTCGGCACCGGTAGAAACAAAAATCGCTTTTTTCTCCGACTCGCCCGGTGCCGCGACAACCAATTTTTCGGCCAATTCTATTGCCACTTCATAAGGGTTAACCATCATGCAACTATGACTAAACTTGTCTACTTGCTGTTTAATCGCCTCAACGACCTTAGGGTGGCTATGGCCGGTGTTACACACTGCAATACCCGTGGCAAAATCAATATAGCGCTGCCCTTCAACATCCCATATTTCAGCATTGTGGGCTTTTTCGACATAGGCAGGATAAATATTGCCCTGGCCTCTGGCGATAACTTGTAACTTACGATCTTGCAAACTCTTATTGGTTGTCATCTTAATTCCTGCTTAACCCCTGCCGGGAATAAAAATGCCGCTAGTTGCTACAAGCGACAACTCATTTAACTACTGATCAATAACTGAGGTTATTTATCCAACCCACCTAAACATAAATATTTAATTTCCAAATAATCATCTAATCCATACTTAGAGCCTTCCCGCCCATTACCTGACTGTTTGACCCCACCAAAAGGCGCCGCAGCGTTGGAAATCAAACCTTCATTAATCCCCACCATGCCGTATTCCAGACCTTCTGCCACACGCCAAATTCGACCAATATCACGAGAATAAAAATACGCAGCCAAACCGACGTCCGTATCATTCGCCATCGCGATCACTTCATTTTCATCAGTAAAGCTAATGATCGGTGAAACCGGGCCAAAAATTTCTGATTCAGCAATAGGCATGGTGTTTTTGACTCCGGTCATGACCGTTGGCGCATAAAAGTTTTTGCCCATATCAAGTGTACGTCCACCCAGTACCACTTTAGCCCCTTGAGCGACCGAATCTTCAACCAGTTTAGTCACACCAGATAACGCTTCTTGCGTAATCAATGGACCAATATCTACCCCTTCATCAAGACCGTTACCGACTTTAAGTTTGCCAACCTGCTCAACATATTTAGCGGTAAACTCCTCTACCACGCTCTGCTGGACAAAAATACGGTTGGTACACACACAGGTTTGTCCGGCATTACGGTATTTCGAGGCAATTGCGCCTTGCACTGCTGCATCGATATCGGCATCGTCAAATACAATAAAAGGTGCATTCCCACCTAGCTCCATAGAGACTTTTTTCACCGTGGTAGCACATTGTTCGATCAGGGCCTTTCCGGTTTGAGTCGAGCCGGTAAAAGTGAATTTAGCCACATCAGGATGTTGGGTTAATACCTTACCGATCCCTTTAGCATCATCCCCCACCACTACGTTGAATACGCCGGCCGGAATACCCGCGCGATCGGCCAATTCAGCCATGGCTAAAGCGGATAACGGAGTTTGTGTGGCTGGACGCACGACAAAAGTACAACCTGCTGCCAAAGCCGCAGCAGCTTTGCGGGCAATCATCGCGTTGGGAAAATTCCAAGGGGTAATCGCAGCTACCACGCCGATGGGCTGTTTTAACACCATAATCCTTTTGTCCGCAGCCGGTGACGGAATAACATCCCCATATATACGTTTACCTTCTTCGGCAAACCATTCTATAAATGACGCCCCATAAGCAATCTCACCTTTAGCTTCGGCTAAGGGTTTACCTTGCTCCAAAGTTAAAATACGACCTAAATCCTGTTGGTGTGACATCATCAAGTCAAACCACTTACGCATTAATTGAGCTCGTTCCCCAGCAGACTTTTTGGCCCAGGCCGGAAAAGCCTGTTTAGCCGCAGCTATTGCCTGTTCAGCTTGTTCAATACCGGCATTGGCCACCTGTGCAATACAATCATCATTAGCCGGATTGATAATATCAATGGCACCATTGCCCTGTTGCCATTGACCATCAATATAAGATGACTGCTTTACCAAGGATTTATCTTGTAGCTGTTCAATCTGCATTTTGTTCTCCTTATTCGGACTGATGTCTATTGAATCTTAAAAATGACTGGGGTTAAATACAAAACATTCAACCTTAAGTTTAATGTTGGTAAAACATTTGAAAAAAGCAACCGTTATACCAAAACCGGTTACAGAGTACGATTTACGCTTACTACGGATATTTCGTACCGTCGTTGAAAATGGTGGTTTTTCAGCAGCAGAATCCGAGCTTGGGATCACCCGCTCGACTATTAGTGTACATATGTCTAACCTTGAAAAGCGTATGAACCTGGTTCTGTGTCGACGCGGCAGAGGCGGCTTTACTCTCACTGAGGCCGGTCAATCGGTTTATCATGGCACCATCAGACTTTTCGAATCGTTAACTGACTTTTCGTTACTGGTCAATTCATTAGGCGCTGAATTAAGTGGCGAATTAGTTATTTTATGTTCCGATCAACTCGACTTAAATAAACAAAAGCAGTTAGCGAAGATTATTCAATTTATCCATGATCGCTCGCCGAATCTTCACCTCGTGCTAGATGGTGATACGATTCATAATATAGAGAAGTCGTTATTACATGATAAAGCCCATATTGGGTTATTTCCCGACTATCAGCAAATTCAGGGACTCAGTTATCAGCCGTTGTTGTGTGAACCAATATTTTTGTGTTGCTCTAATTTACACCCTATATTTGCATTAGATGACAGCCAAATTGATGATCGTACTCTTGCCGAGGCGCAGGCCATTCATCCCGGCATCGATATTGATGCGCAAGGTCGGGAACAATTAAAAAAATTAACCTTAAGCGCTAAAGCTTACCAGTTCGACACCCGAAAAATCATGATATTATCCGGACGCTATATTGGTTATCTGCCACAAAGTTACATCCAACAGGAAATCGCCCGGCAACAAATCAGAATCATCCGTCCTGATTCGATGAGTTACACCTTTAATCTCTCTATGGTGTTTAAAAAAGAGCCTAGAGAACTAAATAAAATTGAATTATTAAAACAAGCATTTACTCAAGTTTTTGCTTCCGAACAGGACCGCTAAAATGAATAACTATCAGCTCGCACGTCTTTCTCCAGAGCAATTTTTAGCGACTTACTGGCAAAAAAAGCCCTGTGTTATCCGCCAAGCCTTTACCGATTTTGTCGATCCTATTGACGAACATGATTTAGCTGGATTGGCCAGCGAAGAAGGTATTGATTCGCGTATCATCAGCCAGTCTGTTGCCGGTTGGAATATCACCCATGGCCCTTTCAGTGAGTTTGATTCGGTGTGTGTCGATAAATGGTCATTACTAGTACAAGGAGTCGATCGACATATTCCCGATACCCAACCGTTAATGAATGCATTTAATTTTTTGCCCTACTGGCGTACTGATGACTTAATGGTTAGCTTTTCTGCCAAAGGTGCGGGAGTCGGTCCACATTTGGATCAATACGATGTATTTATTGTACAAGGCAAAGGCAGCCGCCGGTGGCAAGTGGGCTTACCGGGCAAGCATCAGTCAATTTATCCTCATCCACACCTGCGACAGATTGAAATGTTTGACCCCATCATCGACGAAATCCTTTATCCGGGGGACTTAATCTATATTCCGCCTGGCTTTCCCCACAATGGCGTAGCGATAGAGGAGTGTCTGAATTATTCCATTGGCTTTAGAGCGCCATCCCAGCAAGATTTACTTTCATCACTAGCTGATTACGCCTTACAAACCAATCGCTTTAATCAACGATATTCAGATCCTGCGATTACATCACGTCCATCTGCTGCGCTGATTCAGCACCAGGAAATACACGCATTTAAAACCTTGATGATAGAGAGTATTAACAGTCCTGACTTTGACGACTTTTTACTATCTCACCTAAGCCGATCCGACAATATTGATGAGCAGGATGAAATAGCAACGCCATATCATCAGCAACGTATATTCGAATTACTCCAACAGGGACATGCCTTTTTCCCAATCGGTGGACTAAAGCCGGTTTATCAGGCTACTCAAACCACAGAATTCAGGTTTTATCTCGATGGACAAGGATTTACAGCTCCTTATCATTGTCAGCCCCTGTTTATTCAATTATTCGAACAAACGCCTTTTAAAGCTCAAAATATAACTAAATCGGCACAATGGTTAGACTTTGTACAACTGTTAACTATTCTTATTAATGCAGGGTATTGGTTCCCTGAATAATTCGAAGGTACAAAGGAGAGCATTTATGCCGTTTCGAGTTAAAAACGTCGATTGGAATAATGCTAAAGACAAGCTGACACAACTGAGAGAAAAAGTGTTTGTATGTGAATGGCGGATCCCTCGTGATATTGAATTTGATCAACAGGATCCTCTTTCATTACATGTTTTAATTTTTGATGAGCAGGAAAATCCTATAGCCACAGGCCGTATCACGCCCGAGGGTGAATTAGGTAGAGTCGCAGTGGATCGGCACTGTCGTCATCCGGAAGTCTATCAAAAGCTGTTCAAGGCTTTACTGAGGCTAGCCAAAAAACAGCAACTCAATGCGGTCATTGTGCAGTGTGAGTTAGCCGGAATAAATTACTTTCAACAGCAGGGATTCAAACCAGTTGGCAGTGTGTTTATGGATGCAGGTATTCCCCGACAAAGAATGGTCTGCCCGATAAAACAATGCCAATGTTCCGATTTTCAATATACACACTAAATGGGGGAGCAAAATGGCCCCCGCTTTTTTAGCCTATTTAACCAGTCCCAGTAACACCTGAACCGGATGTTGCGGTTTAAACCCTTCCAAGCGTTTGACTTGACTACGACATGAATAACCTGTTGCCAGTATTTGCTCTGGCTGTAATGCGGTAACTTGCTGTTGCCAGCTCAAATTGTAAATACCGATCGAGTTATCCAGATTGGATTTTTCATGCCCATAGGTACCGGCCATGCCACAACAGCCGGTTTCAACAAGTTGTAACGATAATCCCAAACGAGTATAGATTTGCTGCCATTGGCTGGCACTGACCGGCAAGGCGGTTTTCTCAGTACAATGGGAAAACAAATAAAACTCGGTGCTGGATTGTAAGCTGGGCAAGGTTTCCAGTGTGGCTAGCCATTCGTGTACCAATAGCACTTCAAACTGCCCGCGCTTGTTACCCAAGGCTTTTAGATATTCGTCGCGGTAACACAATACCAAAGAGGGATCGACACCAATCATTGGACAGCCTAAGCGCGCCAGTCGATTTAAAAATTCCGCCGCATTGTTAGCCGTAGCAGCAAATTCCTGCAAAAATCCTTTAACATGCTGTGGTTTACCATTAGGCACAAAGGGAACCAAAACAGCTTGATACCCCAACTTCTGGATAAACTGCAAGTAGTCATCAACGACATCGGCTTCGTAATAACTGGTAAAGGGATCCTGCACCAATAATACCACTTTTGCTCGCTGCTCAGCGCTCATGCCTTCCAATTCATCTAGATCAAAGGCATAGCGATGTTGAATACGTTGTTGCAACGTTGGAGTAGATAATAGCGGTGTATCCACGTAGCCAATAGACTGTTCAATCAGTTTGTTAAGCCATTTTTGTTGTAAAAAGAAATTTACCAGGTTGGGCAATTTAGCCATTAGGGGCGCCATTTTTTCGATATTACCAACCAGCATATCCTTCATTGGACGGCGATAACGTTGATAATAAATCGATAAAAACCGCGCTCTAAATGTGGGCACATCCACGTTTATAGGACACTGACTGGTACAGGCTTTACAGGCCAGACAGCCTTCCATGACTTCAAGTACTTCATGAGAAAAATCCGCCTGCTGATGATCACGGCTATTGCGCCATTTAGTAAACCAGTTTACCTTCGCAGGAGTGCGTTCTAACTGATTAATGTCAACATTCTGCTTAGCCAATAAGCGCAGCCATTCACGCATCATTCCAGCCCGACCTTTGGGGCTATGGCGACGATCTCGGGTAATCTTGCTGGATGGACACATTGGCGATTGCGTGTCGTAGTTAAAACACAGTCCATTACCGTTACAATTCATCGCCGGGGCGAAAGATTCGCGAATGGCTACCGGGATCTGTCGATCATACTGGCCCCGTTTAACGTCATCGACTTTAACCAGCGATTCGGAACTTTGATAGGGAGTACAAATTTTTCCCGGATTCATTTTATTGTGGGGATCGAATACGGCTTTGATCTTTCGTAATTCAGTAAACAGTTCTTCACCAAAAAATGCCGGAGCATATTCAGAGCGATAACCTTTACCGTGTTCTCCCCACATCAGGCCACCGTATTTGGCTACCAGCGAGACAACCTGATCGGATATTTCTTTCATTAATCGTTCTTGCGCCGGATCACACAAATCCAATGCCGGACGAACATGCAGCACACCTGCATCCACATGCCCAAACATGCCGTATTGCAGACCATGGGCATCCAATAGTGCTCTAAATTCCAATATAAAATCAGCCAGATTTTCCGGAGGAACACCGGTATCTTCAGCAAACGGGATCGGTTTTTGCGCCCCTTTGGCTTTACCTAGTAACCCTACCGATTTTTTACGCATCGCATAGATATTGCTAATCTGGCTGGGATCACGAGTAATTTGATAACCGATTACACCATTTCTTTGCTGTTCAATATCCGCTTGTAGTGCCGATTCCAGTTTTGCCAACTTGTCATCGAAATCGCTTTCCGATTCACTATTATACTCGACCATATTCAGGCCTTGCATATCCTTACCCGGCACATCGCTAATCATATCTTTAACGCTGTACCAGATAATATCTTCACGGGCCAGATTAAGTACTTTGCTATCGAGTGTTTCCACCGAGGTTGCTTGTGCAGCGACCATTTGGGGAGCATGCCGCAAGGCTGATTCAAATGAATCATATTTGATATTAACCAACGCCTTATGTTTGGCGATAGGAGTCACATTCAGTGTGGCTTCAGCCACAAATACCAGTGACCCTTCCGAACCGGTAATGATTCGACTGAGATCGACCTGAGATAAATCGTCACTGATTGCATGTTCCAGATCATAGCCGGTCAAAAAACGGTTCATGCGTGGAAACTTAGCAAGAATTTGGTCGCGTTTACCCACACATGTAGCGATGATTTGTTGGTAAATTTTTCCTTTCACCGTGTCGCTTTGAGCTTGTTGCTCAGCTAATTCGGCACTTAGTGGTGTTGTGTGTAAAATATCACCGTTAATCAATACCGAGGTTAATCCCAGCACATGATCGCTGGTTTTACCGTAAACTAAAGATCCCTGCCCTGATGCATCAGTACTGATCATTCCGCCAATAGTAGCGCGGTTACTGGTGGACAAATCCGGCGAGAAGAAATAGCCATAGGGGCGTAAAAAATCATTTAATTGGTCTTTTACTACCCCGGCTTGCACTTTGACCCAACCTTGCTCGGCATTAAAGTCAATTATTTGGTTCATATGCCGCGACACATCCACCACTAAACCTTGAGTCAATGACTGACCATTCGTACCGGTACCGCCGCCTCTGGCACTAAAACGCACATCAATAAACTCTGGCTGACTGGCAATTCGGCCAATCAGACTAAGTTCATCAATGGTTTTAGGAAATATCACGGCTTGAGGCAGTGCTTGGTAAACAGAGTTATCGGTAGACACGGCGAGACGGCTGGAATAAGACGTTTCTATCTCGCCAGAAAATCCAGCGTGAGATAGCGCGGCTAAAAAATCCAGATAGGATTGTTCCAAACTGGCTTGGGGATCAACAACAGGAAGCATGAATTCACAAATACAATTCTAGAGTGAGCGCAGTATACCGAAACAAACCAAACCTCGCTATTGTCGCTATATGCAAATGCTATCTGTTATATGCCCGTTCATTAAACATTTGTAACATCTGTTACTTACCTAATGAGTTTACTTTGGCATATAGTAAGCAAATAGATAGGTTTAAAAAGGCAACGAGATTAATGAAAAGAGTGATTAGAATGGTTCTTGGTGCCACATTAGTGCTATTTGGACTAGTCACATTCTTTATCTTGCCTGGTTCCATTTTGACTATTGTTATTGGCCTGGTGCTACTCAGTTTTGATTACCCGCCAGCTAAACGTTGGCTTAAGGTAAGCCAGCGCGCCATGTCACGCTCAGCGCGTAAACTGGATAGCTTTTTATTGGCTAGAAAACATCGTCGAAGCTAGACGTTGATCAATCATGGAGTCGATTAAAAACGAAAAAGCCAATCTTGCGATTGGCTTTTTATTATTTTAACTGACAGGCATTCAAGCGTGTTTTTCACCCAAATATAACCAAGTCTCGACCACAGAATCTGGGTTAAGGGAAACGCTATCAATTCCCTGCTCCACTAACCAGGCCGCAAAGTCTTCATGATCGGATGGACCTTGACCACAAATACCGACATATTTACCACGGGCTTTAGCCGCTTTAATTGCCATCGACAACAAGGCTTTAACTGCATCATTGCGTTCGTCAAACAAATGGGCAATCACACCTGAGTCCCGATCCAGTCCCAAGGTTAATTGAGTTAAATCGTTAGAGCCTATTGAGAAACCATCAAAAATATCCAGAAACTGATCCGCTAACAAAGCATTGGATGGCAATTCACACATCATAATAACCCGCAATCCGTTTTCGCCTTGTTTAAGGCCCTGTTCGGCGAGTAATTCAATGACTTTGCGGCCTTCTTCCACAGTACGTACAAAGGGGATCATGATCTCGACATTAGTTAATCCCATTTGGTTACGAACCCGTTTAATTGCTTCACATTCCAAAGCAAAACAATCACGAAAGTCTTCTGAAATATAACGACTGGCACCACGGAAACCCAGCATTGGATTTTCTTCATCCGGCTCGTATTGATAGCCACCAATTAAGTTAAAGTATTCATTCGATTTAAAATCCGACATACGAACAATAACTTTCTGTGGTGAGAATGCCGCACCAATAGTTGAAATCCCCTCAACTAATTTAGCAATATAGAACTCCACCGGCGATTCATAACCGGCCATCATTAAATCAATGTCATGTTTAACATCGTCAGGCTGCAACTCATAGTTAAGTAGCGCTTTGGGATGCACCCCAATCATTCGATTAATGATAAATTCCAATCGAGCCAGTCCGACCCCCGCATTGGGTAAACGGGCAAAGTCAAAAGCACGATCCGGGTTCCCCACATTCATCATGATTTTAAGTGGCAAATCAGGCATGGAATCTATGCGTGATGTGGTTACATCAAATTCTAACTGTTGGTCATAGATATAACCGGTATCGCCTTCGGCACAAGAGACTGTGACTTGATCACCATTGCCGATTAAATCTGTAGCATTACCACAACCCACAACGGCAGGAATACCCAGCTCACGAGCAATAATCGCGGCGTGGCAGGTACGACCACCACGATTGGTGACTATCGCCGAGGCCCGTTTCATGATCGGTTCCCAATCCGGATCGGTCATATCGGTAACTAATACGTCACCTGGCTGAATTTTTTCCATTTCTTCAACCCCGCTAAGAACCTTAGCGGTGCCACTACCTATTTTATGACCAATGGCGCGACCTTCGGCGATAACCTTAGCCGTGCCTTTGAGGTTAAAGCGCTCAATAACTTGAATATCTTCACGGCTGCGCACTGTTTCAGGACGAGCTTGGACGATATACAACTTGCCATCAATACCGTCTTTAGCCCATTCAATATCCATCGGGCGCTGGTAGTGTTTTTCGATAATTTGCGCTTGCTTGGCCAACTCGGTGACTTCAGCATCATTAATTGAAAATGTGCGGCTTTTTGCCTGATCCACATCCACAATCTCAACCTGCTTACCATGATCTTCACTGGCAGAATAAATCATCTGGGTTAATTTACTGCCCATATTACGTCGCACAATGGCAGGTTTGCCCTGATTTAACGTTGGTTTATGTACGTAAAACTCATCAGGGTTTACCGCTCCCTGCACCACCATTTCACCTAAACCGAAAGACGAGGTAATAAACACTACATCCTCAAAGCCGGATTCGGTATCAATCGTAAACATGACTCCGGAAGAAGCACAGTCACTGCGTACCATGCGTTGTACGCCAGCAGAAAGCGCCACGCCTTTGTGATCGTAACCTTGATGCACACGATAAGAAATCGCCCGATCATTAAATAGAGAAGCATACACATGCTTGATTGCGACCATGACCGCATCATAACCTTTAACGTTCAAAAAGGTTTCTTGCTGACCGGCAAAAGAAGCATCAGGCATATCTTCAGCCGTGGCAGAGGAACGCACCGCGAAAGACGCTTCATCCCCCATTTCACCTTGAAGTTGACTAAATGAGGTTTTAATTTGCGCTTCTAACTCAGGTAAAAAAGGCGTTTCAACAATCCAGTCTCGAATCGTTTTGCCCGCTACCGCTAATGCACTAACATCATCGACATCCAGTTCATCCAATAACTGATGGATCCTGTCGTTTAAACCACTTTGCTCAAGAAAATCGTTAAATGCTAAAGCCGTTGTTGCAAAACCACCTGGTACCTGCACACCAGCATTGGCCAAGTTTGAAATCATTTCTCCCAGAGACGCATTTTTGCCCCCAACCCGATCAACGTCGGTCATGCCCAACTGTTGATACCATAAAACATATTCTTGCACTGTAGAGTACTCCTGCCGGTTTATGTTAATGGAGACGTTATGCCCCAACAATTTTCAATTTTTGGCACCTTTGAGTTTACGCGGCCAACTTTTCGCTTATTGTTTTTTTGATCGTTATTATGAATACTGGCTTTTTGCGCAGATGATTTTAGAATGTTGGTTATAAGAAAGTAAACTTTTATTTATTTTCGTAATAAAATTACAACATTGTTAAGGAATTGTTATGCGCTCATCTTTTTATATTTCCGACGGAACCGCGATCACTTCCGAAGTTTTTGGCCACGCACTGCTGTCTTTGTTTCCCATTGAGTTTAAACATTACACCATTCCTTTTATCGAAACGGCCGAACAAGCTGTCGAGGTGAATAAAAAAATTACTGAAAGTTTTCAAGATTCTGGACAGCGTCCGTTAGTTTTTCACACCATAGTCAATCCCGAAGTACGCGATATCATCTCTAATTCCGATGGAATTAATTATAATTTCCTTAATCAATTCGTTCCTCCTCTGGAAAAAGCCTTGGGCATTCAAGCTAAACCAGAAAAACATCGTACTCACAGTATTCACGAAAAAACCTATGATATTCGAATCGATGCGGTCAACTTCGCGCTGGCAAATGATGACGGCTCCAACCTTAAAGATTATGGTGCGGCAGATATTATTTTGACGGGGGTATCACGCTCTGGAAAAACGCCCACCAGTTTGTATCTGGCGCTGCAATACGGTATCAAGGCAGCCAATTATCCTTTTACCGAAGATGATATGCTGGATGTATTAAAACTTCCGGCGGCACTGCGGACGCATAAACATAAATTATTTGGTTTAACTATTGCCCCACAGCGGTTGCATCAAATCCGCTCTGAACGTCGAGCGAATAGTCGTTATGCCTCATTACAACAATGTATGATGGAGCTACGTGAAGTAGAAAACCTGTATCGGCGGGAAAAAATTCCTTTTTTGAACAGTACCTCGTTCTCCATAGAGGAAATATCCGCCAAAATATTAGCGACAACCGGATTAGAGCGACGTAAATACTAAATAAACCAATTCAATTAACGAGGATCCAATGGCACAACATTTTACCCCTGAATTAATGCACTTTTTACAAGCTCTGCGGGCCAACAATGACAAGAGCTGGTTTCACGACCATAAGTCAGATTACGAAGATCTGGTGCGCACTCCCGCATTAAATTTTATTCAGGAAATGGACAGCTGGATCAAAATGATCTCCCCTCACTATGAAGCAATCCCAAAGAAGATTGGCGGATCATTAATGCGGGTTTACCGCGATGTACGATTTTCCAAAGACAAATCTCCGTATAAAACCAACGTAGGGATCCAGTTTCGCCATGAAGTAGGCAAAGATGTCCACGCACCGGGATTTTATCTGCATATCGAGCCGGATAATGTTTTTCTTGGTGTGGGTTCATGGCATCCCGCTTCAGATGAACTTAAAGCCTACCGCGACCATATTGTGGCTAAGCCCGGCCCCTACCAGGACGCTATCGAACATCCGCCCTTTACCGAGCGGTATCAAATGGTTGGAGAATCCTTATCTCGCCCTCCCCGCGGGTTTGACGGTGACCATCCGTTGATTAACGAGTTAAAACGCAAAGATTTTATTGCGCTTGCCCCTATTTCCGAATCATTACTGTATCAGGATGATTTAGCCGAGCAGGTAGCCCGTATTTATGGTCGCGCACAACCATTACAACGTTTTTTGTGTGAGGCCTTGGGATTGCGGTTTTAGCGTAACTCGCAATATAAAAAAACGGCCTCAATGGAGGCCGTTTTTATATCACCGTTTTAAGCGACCGATTTAGGCTTTCAAATGATCGGCAACTAAAAAGGCCAATTCAAGTACTTGATCGGCGTTCAATCTTGGATCACACTGGGTTTGATAGCACTCAGCCAGATCGGCATCGCTGATCTTATAAGCACCACCGGTACATTCCGTTACGTGCTGGCCGGTCATCTCTAAATGAATTCCACCGGCATGAGTACCTTCGGCACGATGCACCTGAAAGAACTGCTGAATTTCGCGCAAAATGTCATCAAAATTACGAGTTTTATAACCACTGGATGCCTTGATGGTATTACCATGCATGGGATCAGAGCTCCACACCACATGACGACCTTCCTGTTTCACTCGCTTCAAAAGACGCGGTAAATTTTCAGCCAGATTATCCGCGCCCATGCGCGTGATAAGGGTTAAACGACCAGCTTTATTATCTGGGTTTAATGTGTCAATCAGTTCGATTAACTCATCTTCCTGCATGGTTGGACCCACTTTGACCCCAATAGGGTTATTAATACCCCGGAAAAATTCCACATGGGCATGATCAAGCTGGCGAGTACGTTCACCAATCCACAACATATGCGCGGAACAGTTATACCAGTCCCCTGTCATCGTATCGCGACGGGTTAACGCCTGTTCGTAATTGAGTAACAACGCTTCATGGGAAGTAAACAAAGTAGTTTCACTGATGGCTTTGTGATTATCGGCATTAATCCCCACGACAGACATAAACTCCAGCGCATCATGCAGATTATTGGCCATCGTTTGATAACGCTCTTTAAGCGGATTGTTTTCCACAAAGGCCATATTCCAGCGATTCACTTCATGCAAATCAGCCAAGCCCCCCTGGGCAAAAGCGCGCAACAGGTTTAAGGTAGAAGATGCGCGGTGATATGCCTCTACCATCCGCTGCGGATCTGGACGGCGAGCCGCTTCGGTAAACTCGAAGCTGTTAATAATATCGCCGCGATAGCTGGGTAATGATACGCCATCAATAGTTTCAAAATCGCCAGAACGAGGTTTGGCATATTGCCCAGCCATACGGGCCACTTTCGTTACTGGGCATTTTCCTGCGTAGGTCAACACCACTGCCATTTGAAGTATCACTTTAAAGGTATCGCGGATCTTGGGGGCATTAAATTCGTCAAAAGATTCGGCGCAATCACCGCCTTGTAACAAAAAGCCCTTCCCCTGTGACACGTCGGCTAACTGAATAAACAATTGGCGAGCTTCAGCGGCAAATACAACGGGTGGATAGCTATGTAGACGCTGTTCAACTTCTTGAAGTTGTTGCGCATCTTCGTATTGAGGTTGTTGTAAAATTGGCTTTTGTCGCCAACTATCAGGTTGCCATTGACTCACTATGATTCCTTTTTAGTCTGTTAGTAATTGCCTAGAGAATAGCTCACTTTGCTTTAGGGCAATATTAGCGTACGAGCTTGGGAGCGAGAAAGATACGGAGGTTAACGGCCTTTTTCAACTGTTTGAAAGATCTTTTTACCTTCTAATGTAGTATGAATAGCAATAAGGCAATCGAAGGCTTGTGAAAGTGTTTCAGGCTGCATTACCACAGCGGTTTGGTCATATCCTTGCAGCACCCCATCTTTTAATAAACAGACCTTATCCGCATATCGATAACAGCAATCCAGATCATGATTACTGATTATGACGATATTTCCCCACTTAGCGATATCAGTCAATAACCTCATTAACAGTGCCTGATGCCGCAAATCAAGGCCTTGCAAAGGCTCATCCAGTAACACCAGTCCTTCGCCGGCCTGAATAGCGGGCCAAATTTGCAATAACGCCCGGGCAATTTGCACTCGTCGTAATTCTCCACCGGAAAGCTGTTGCATCGATTTAGTCAAAAACGGCGTTATTTCCAGCGCGTTTTCCAGATTGGCAGGTATAGCGTCTAACTCCTGTATAAAAAAGTGCAGCGCTTCGGCCACACTAACCGCAAAGACTGAATATTGGCTTTGTTCTTGTAATGTCCTAAAGCCAGCCAACTCAGCCAGACTATATTCCTCTAAAGACCGATTGGCATAGCTGATTTTCCCCGATGAAAGCGGAATCAATCCAGCAATCACATGTAACAAGGAAGATTTACCGGCACCATTAGGTCCCAGTAAATGAATAAATTCCCCCGCTCTGGCTGACACGTTAATTTGGTTTAGTCGATTGGACAAACAGACTGATTCAATGGTCAATAAACTCATTGCGACAACCTGCCGATACGGCTCAAGGAATACAGAAAAACCGGTCCACCTAAACTGGCGGTTAACATGCTTACCGGGACAGCCACGCCTCCAAAACTCTTGGATAAAATCAACACTAACATCAATAACAAAGCACCTCCCAGCGCAGAGGCCGGCAGAATAAAACGGTTGTCATGGCCACAAAAATTACGTAATAAATGGGGGACTAATAACCCCACAAAAGCAATGGAACCGGCCAGTGAAACGGCAATACCAACCAATAAAGCACTACAAAGCAAAATATGGCGGTTAAAACGACTTACATCCAATCCCGCCAACAAAGCCGTTTTATGCCCAAAATACAACCAGTTAAGTGGTTTCGCCTGACGAATACTGTACCCCACCAGCAACAGGATTACCGGCAACGTCATGCTAATGAGAGCCAAGTCTGTTTGCATCAAACTCCCCATTAACCAGAAAGTCAGATTACGCAAGGCTTGCGCGTCAGAGAAAAAATACAGCCAGGCAATAATGGCACCGGCTATCGTTGAAATACCTATACCGGCGAGGATAACTGAGCTGCCATTTAAACTCACAAGCCGCCGAGCCAGCATGTAAATTAATAACGTCGATAACATTGCACCGGCAAAACAAAACAGCGGCAAACCATACTGCATTCCGGTCCAACCCCAGACGCCACCGGCCAGCAAATAGATAGCGGCAAACAAACTGGCACCACTACTAATACCAATAATGCCCGGATCCGCCAGAGGATTGCGCAATAACACTTGCAGCAATGCCGAACTTACAGAAAGGGCGGCTCCAACAGCGATTGCAGTTAATACCATTGGTAAACGGATTTGAATTAAAATTTGCTGTTCGACACTTGAGCTAAAAGGGGCACTCAGCCCGTCAAACAACACAATGCTGCAACATAAAAAGAGCGATAAGCTGAGACAAGCCAGCCAAGTAATATGACTGGAACGATAACTGGGGATCACTGTTTGGCTGCTTTAATATGCTCCAGCAATCCATCGGATGCCAGCTCAATCAGATCCAATACGTATTCAAAGCCTTTAGCCCCACCGTAATAGGGATCGGGCACGGCTTCTTCATCACAATCGCTAAAGGATAAGAACAACTGGATCTTATGTTGATGTTCAGGTGGACAAACGTCGATTAGATCAGCCAAATTGGTGTGATCCATGGGTAAAATCAAATCAAACTTTTCAAAATCATCAGCCACTACTTTTCTGGCATGTAAACCCGAAAAATCATAACCACGAGCAGTACCAGCCGACACCGCTCGTTGGTCCGGTTTAGCATTTTTATGGAAGCCTTGCGTACCGGCACAATCGGTTGTGACATTAATCCCTGCTGCTTTGGCTTTATGCCGAAATACTGCATGTGCCGAAGGTGACCGACAAATATTGCCCAGACAGACAAACAGGATGGCGGGATAATGACTCATAATGTTGTGTTACCAATCAAAAATGTTTGCACAGGACGCCTATACTACCCAGCCGGGGAAGGTATTAAAAGCAAATGTTGTGTTATAGCCTAGAAAGCACTGCTTAGACAATTTGGTAGGCTTGCGTCCATTCAATCACAAAATCGATAAATACCCTTAATCGGGCTGATACCGTCTGGCGGTCACGATATAAAAGATAAACGGGTCGTTGTTGCCCCATCCACTCCGGTAGCACAGCTTGCAGACTACGGCTGTCTTTTTGGCCTGCGCGAAAATAGTAATTTGGCACCAGCCCAACCCCCAAGTCGGCCGCAATGGCATCAATCGCCAAATGAAAATCATTGGTACGAAAGCGGCTTTGTGGATTCAATCCCACTACTTCACCGCTATGCTGATGCTGGAGATCCCATACCGAAACGGGTTCGGCCACTATGAGTTTTTTATCAGCCAGATCTTGCGGATGGCGGATATCCCCTACCTGTTGCAAATAAGATTTTGACGCACACAGTCCCATGTGGGTGGTCAAGACATGGCGGGCTATCCAGTTTGGTTCATGCGGTTCACCGACTCGAAATGCCGCATCAAACTGCTGTTCAACCAGATTCTCATAATGATTGGACAGCACCAGTTCCAGATGAATCTGCGGGTAACGTTTGGCAAAATCGAAAAAACAGCCGCTTAACCAGCGTTGGCTCAAACTAATCGGTGCGGTGATTTTTAATCGGCCGCACAGTTTGTGCTGGTGGGTTTCCAGTGTCTCGACAATAGAATACAAATCGGTCAACAGCGGACTGCATTGTGAATAATAACTTTTGCCCATTTCGGTTAACGAAAAATGATGAGCACTGCGCTCCAGTAATCGTCCGCCCAAGGCTATTTCCAATGCTTTCAATCTGCGACTTAGTGTTGCTGGCGCGATTCCGGTGACTGCTGCTGTGGCATTAATCCCCTTGTATTGCACGACAAGCTGAAACAGATGCATATCATCGAGCGAAAACTTTGATTTCATATTTGAAATAATCCAGTCCATTTTTGGCTATTTAAAAGCATAAACGAAATCATTATATTCACCAACATCCAAAATTGACTATCGTCATCACAAGAGCTAACAGCGATTATGAATAAAAACACGTTTATATGGCCACTGGTCATCCTCAGCACCTTTTTTTGGGGGAGTAATTTCAACGCAGGTCAGGCAATCGCGGGTTCAGTAACATCACTAACCGCCGCGGCCGAACGATTTTTTTTGGCCATGCTAATATTTTTGTTGTTCAGGCTAGTCAAAGGTAGGCCAGAATCAACCATGCAATGGCGTGACGCAGGGATATTAATCCCTCTTGGTATCATTGGGGTATTTGGATTTAACTTCGCTTTTTTTACCGCCTTGCATACCACACAAGCACTGAATGCGGCACTGATAATGGCGTTATCACCAATGGTTTCAATGCTGCTGGCAGTGTGGCTGCTCAAGACTCGTATTCAGCGATTTCAATTGCTTGGTATGCTTGTCGCGTTTGCGGGAGTAAGCCTGGTTATCACGGGTGGAAATTTTGCCCTGTTGCATGTGGCTATAGGCGATATTTGGATGCTTGGCGCCTGTTTAGCCTGGAGTTTATACAGTGTCGGATCCAAACGATACGCATCTCATATACCGTCATTACAATTTGCCCGCTGGACCGTTTCTATCGGTGCAATTGCGCTTATTATCGTCGCTTTTTACCTTGACGCTCCCTATCAAAATATACCGCAACTTTCCTGGCAAACTCACAGTATCCTGTTGTATATGGCATTATGTGGTTCGGTACTGGCGTACATTTTCTGGTTGAAGGGTATCCAGATATTGGGGCCGGAAGGCTCTGCCATTGCCTTTAATCTGGTACCGGTTTTTACCCTGCTGATCAGTATCACTCTTGGAGTAGTACCGGACAAGATGCAAATAATGGGTTTATTGCTGGTCCTCTGCGGTATGTTGGTGTTTAGCGGATGGCGGCCGCGCAAAGCACGGCAGGCTTGTCCCGTTTAATGCTGCCGCAGCGCATCAATCCGCTTTTGTAACGGTGGATGGCTTAAAAACCATTCACTGAAAGAGCGTTTACCACGGATCCCAAAGGCCATCAGGGTACCGTCCAAACAAGATTCCTGACTTAACTTTAAGCGCTGCAGCGCCGCAATCATTTTATTACGACCGACCAATTTGGCAGCTCCGGCATCCGCTCTAAACTCACGATGGCGACTAAAAGCCATCACAATAATACTGGCCAACAAGCCAAACACCATTTCAAGTACAAACACCACTGCCATATAGGAAAACATGCCCAACCCACCAGATTGTCGGTTATTTCCCCGTAACGCGTTATCGATTAAATGGGCAATCACTCTGGCCATAAAGATAACGAAGGTATTCACTATGCCTTGTAACAGTGTCATGGTAATCATGTCACCATTGGCGATATGACTGATTTCATGAGCCAGCACCGCTTCAACTTCATCTTTATTCATGCTGTCTAATAAACCAGTTGATACTGCAACCAATGCACTATTGCGGTTAGCTCCTGTAGCAAAAGCATTCATATCACTAGATTGATATAACGCCACTTCAGGCATACCAATATCTGCTTGTTTGGCAAGACGTTGCACTGTGGCAACCAGCCAGCGTTCGGTTTCTCCGACAGGTTGAGTTATGACTTTAGCCGATACCGCCCTTTTGGCCATCCACTTGGATAACAGCAAAGACACAAATGCCCCACCAAAACCAAAAATACTGGCAAAAACCAACAAGCCCCCCATTCCCTGCGGATTTATATCCATAGCGGCAAACACAATATTCAGCACGACCGACAATACCAGCACAACGGCCAGGTTAGTCGCTAAAAATAACAACACGCGTTTCATAAAATCTCCAACAAGAAAACCGATTCTTGGTTAAGGGATATGTTGTGCTGAAAATTAATTTATTCAATAGTCGTTAGTCACCAAATTAGTCACTAAAGTGTCAGCAAATATTTCACCGCTAGTGATATACTCAGCTCCCTATCGAACCATGTAGGGAGACAAGATGAATCTTTTACTGTTAAGTAGCTCTAGAGAAGGGCAAAGCGAATATCTGCAACACGCTCAAACAATGATTAATTCTCATTTAGTTAATAAGACTGAGGTGTTATTTATTCCCTTTGCAGGTGTTACCGTCGATTGGGACAGCTATACCCAAATGGTTCAACAAGCATTGCCACAATTCCAGATAACCGGAATTCATCAAACCACCAATGCCAAGCAGGCAATCGAAAATACACAAGCGATTATGGTCGGTGGCGGTAATACGTTTAATTTGCTCTATCAATTATATAAACAGAATTTATTGACTGTTATTCGCAAAAAAGTCAGTGAAGGCACTCCCTACGTTGGATGGAGCGCAGGCTCCAATATTGCCGGTAATAGCATACGTACGACTAATGATATGCCGATTATTGAGCCACCGTCCTTTGATGCTCTTGAGTTAGTACCGTTTCAACTCAATCCCCATTACACCGATTATCAACCACCTGGACACAATGGTGAAACGCGTGCCCAGCGCCTAGCCGAATTTATGATACTCAATCCTACAATGCCGGTATTGGCCATCAGGGAAGGCAGCGCTCTAAAGCGCCAAGATCATCAGTTAACCTTGCTTGGCAATAAAAGCGGACTGGTATTTATTGGTGGACAGCAGATAGATATTGAGCCCGATCAAGACTTGTCGGCTTACTTATCTCACCAATAAACCAATAACCTGATGTGAGCCAAATTACCTTTTGTCACAGCAGGTTATTTATAAGAGTGGCGTTACGTCCAGATAACGTGCTGCGCTAGCTGCATCTGCGACTTGTGGCACGCAGCCCAATAAGGGGGCATCTATCAGTACCTGCAATGCCTCAAGGTTATCGTCTAACAATGCCATACTGCTGTCGATAACATTGGCTACCCAACCAACAATGGGGAGTCCGTCATGGGCAATCGCTTCCACCGTCAAGCGTGCGTGATTCAAGCAACCTAATCGAACCGGAACAATTAATACGACCGACATTTGTTGCTGTACGGCAAAATCTGACAGGAACAGATTATCAGACAGAGGTAAACGCCAACCGCCAGCGCCTTCGGTTAGAATAAAATCAGGCTGATATTGCTGTAAGTTGTCGAATGCCCCATGAATACGGTTTAAATCAATTGACTTTCCCAGTTTCTTAGCGGCCAAATGAGGCGCAACGGGTTGCTCAAAAGCGATGGGATTAACTTGTTGATAAGATAATGCTTGGGTACTGCGCGCCTGCAATGCCAAGGCATCCGAATTACGTAATCCATGGCTGGTTTGCTCACAGCCTGCAGAAACGGGTTTAAATCCTAAAATCTGAAAACGTCGATCGGCCAGTTCTTGCATAATGGCTTCAGACATAAAGGTTTTCCCCGCATCGGTATCGGTTGCGGTCACAAATATTTTTTTCACGTTCAATCCGGCTGTTTAGTTAACTGTAAAAAACTGATCTGATAACTTAAAGGCAATAAGCCTTGTTCATTACGATAAGCCTCGTAATGGCGATTAAGTTCCAGTAATGATTGCCGCGTTAATGGGCGACAATCATTCGATGTCATGTGCGTCTTGACGTTCGCTCCAATACTTTTTATTGAACCGATTAATTGCCGCACATCCGTATGAAAAGTCACATACTCTTGTTGCTTGGCCATCACCTTAAATCCGGCTTGAGTCGCGGCACTGCACAATAAATCATGGCTTGGAAACGGATTAATTGGCGCCCTCCCCTGAGAATGTGTCCAGCATCGCTGCCACTGTTTGAAGGAACCCTGCGACATGATTGCCAGCACGCCATCAGCGGATTTATCCATCACCCGAAAGCACTCATTAAAAACCCGTGGAATCGACTCGCACCATTGCAACGCCATGGATGAAAATAATGCCTGAATACTGTTGTCCGCTAGGGGCAATTGCTCAGCATCTCCGGCTATCCAGTTTAACTCAGCCTGATGTTGACTAGCCGAGCGCTGCCGGGCAAATTGCAACATTCCTTCGGCCAAATCCAAACCGATGACCTTGGCATGTTGAGGTTGCAAACATTGGGTCACCCTACCCGTGCCGGCCCCAATATCCAAAACCACACCCTGACTTGGTTTGAGCATTTTCAGAGCATCTTTGGCCACTTGCCATTGCACATCGGCGGCTTGATCATAATCGGCGGCCGCCCGGCTAAACTGCCGGGCAATACGTTGTTTAAGATCCATACTAGTCTGCATTATTTAATGCTCTAGCCAAGGATATTAATAACTGCTCCAGCATGGTTTGCTGGTGCGATGCGGTTAGTGTGATACGCAATCTATCCGTTCCTTTGGGAACAGTTGGCTGACGAATGGCACTCAACCATAACCCCTGTTGTTGCAATACTTGGCTGATGCTAAGTGCCCGCTGGGGGTGGCCAATCATCACAGGTTGAATGGCGCTATCCGATGGCATTAATGGAATACCTAGTTGGGCAGCGCGAGTCTTGAAATAACCGATATTCTCCTGCAGTTTATGCCGACGCCAGACTTGCGAACGGATCAGAGTCAGACTGGCATCAGTGGCCATGGCTTGAGCGGCAGGTAAATGAGTGCTGTAGATATAATGACGGGCGGTATTAAGCAGATAGTCAATCAATTCTTGACTACCGGCAACAAAAGCGCCTGCGGTTCCCACGGCTTTACCAAAAGTCGCCATTAAGATGGGTAATCGGGATTGTGATAAATCATGTAATTCAGCACTTCCCATCCCCTTGTCACCCAGCACTCCAAAACCGTGTGCATCATCCACCATTAACCATGCGTTATTGTCGGTACATAAACGGCTTATATCAGTTAAGGGGGCTGCATCTCCGTCCATGCTAAAGACGCCCTCGGTAACAACTAATTTATTGTCGTGGGGAGATACGATTAAACGCTGTAAATGCGCAAGATCATTATGTACATAACGCTGTAATTTGCCGTTACTGGCAAGCGCACCGTCAATTAACGACGCATGACTGAGTTTATCGGCGATGATCACCCCGTCTCCGGCCATTAAACTTTGACAAACCGCCTGATTCGCAGCAAAACCAGAATTAAACAACAAGACCGCTTCACGACCTAAATAATCAGCCAAATGGTTTTCCAGAGTATGATGAGCATGGGTATAACCCGTCACCAGGGGGGAAGCCCCACTTCCTGCTGGGTACTGACAAATCGCGTTTTGCCATGCCGTTTTTAATTCAGTGGATTGGGCTAAGCCCAAATAATCGTTACTGGCAAAATTAACGTAACGCTGACCATTTATTTCAATGCGGCCATCATCACAAGGGATTACCGCTTGGCGCTGTCGATACAACGAATTAGTCCGACGCTTTGCTAGCGCCGAACTAATAAATTCAAAGGCCATAATGGTTCTCTATCTAAGACGTAAATGCGGTATCATGATGCCGCATCATAAAAAAGAGGCGTTTGTTGTTGCTCAACAATAGCATCAGACAGTGCCGCTTGATGTACTTCATCAGAAAACCCTTGTCTGGCTTCGGGGCGAATTCCCAACTTTTGGAATAACAACTGATCAGAATCTGCTTCCGGATTGGCTGTGGTTAATAATTTGCTGCCATAAAAAATAGAGTTCGCACCTGCAAAAAAACATAAAGCCTGCATTTGCTCGTTCATTTCTTCACGGCCAGCCGATAATCGTACATGAGACCGGGGCATCATGATTCTGGCTACGGCAATGGTACGAATAAACTCAAAGGGATCCAGATCCACCTCATCCTGTAATGGTGTCCCCTCAACCTTAACCAGCATATTAATTGGTACACTTTCCGGTTGCTGAGGCAAGTTAGCCAGTTGGACTAATAATCCGGAACGGTCATTAGCGCTTTCCCCTAAACCGACAATTCCTCCGGAACAAATTTTCATTCCGGAATCTCGGACATTTTGCAAGGTATCCAACCTGTCAGCATAAGTGCGAGTAGTAATAATCTCGCCATAAAACTCTGGTGAGGTATCCAGATTGTGATTGTAGTAATCTAATCCTGACTCTTTAAGCATGGCGGCCTGTTCACGACTTAACATGCCTAAGGTCATGCAGGACTCCAATCCCAAGGCTTTTACCCCTTTGACCATTTCGATAATATACGGCATGTCACGATCTTTCGGATTACGCCATGCGGCACCCATACAAAAGCGGGTTGACCCCAGTTCTTTGGCTTTTTTTGCTTCAGCCAATACTTTTTCTACTTCCAGTAAACGCTCTTTTTCCACATCAGTAGTGTAATGAGCGCTTTGCGGACAATATTTACAATCTTCCGGACAAGCGCCGGTTTTAATCGATAACAAGGTGCTGACTTGCACTTCATTAGGATCAAAATTGGCACGATGAATACTTTGTGCTTTAAACAGTAAGTCATTAAAAGGTAGAGCAAATAATGAATTTACCTCAGCCACTGTCCAATCATTGCGAATATCTGCAGAGCCAGTCATAGTGTTCCTTTACAAGTTATGAATGCTGGCTTAGTCTATTGCTCGCTT
Source organism: Neptunicella sp. (assembly GCF_048268085.1). NCBI lineage: Bacteria > Pseudomonadati > Pseudomonadota > Gammaproteobacteria > Alteromonadales > Alteromonadaceae > Neptunicella > Neptunicella sp. The sequence continues at coordinate 105,498 of NZ_JBLWWF010000004.1, forward strand.
CAAACTTGTCAACCCAATCGATTAAAACAGGTTAACAGAAGCCTTATTTTTAACCACTCATTAATCCCAAAGGTAAATCATCACCATGGATCTCTCTTTCGATCAGCAGCATATCTGGCATCCCTACACCTCTGCGACCCATCCGTTACCCTGCTACGGTGTTGACTCGGCTCAGGGGGTCTATTTACATATGCAGGATGGCAAGCAATTGATTGATGGTATGTCATCCTGGTGGTCAACTATCCATGGCTATAACCACCCCGTACTGAATCAAGCGGCTAAAGATCAAATCGATCGCGTCTCACATGTAATGTTTGGTGGCTTGACCCATCAACCGGCTATCGATTTGTGTCGCGCTTTAATTGACGTTGCACCGCAAGGCCTAGAACGAGTGTTTCTGGCTGACTCGGGTTCGGTAGCAGTTGAAGTTGCGATGAAAATGGCCATTCAGTATTGGGCTTGTCAGGGCAATACGGATAAATTTCGCTTTGTTACGCCTCGTAACGGTTACCATGGAGATACTTTTTCAGCGATGTCTGTGTGTGATCCGATTAATGGAATGCACAGTCTGTTTAGCAAAGTATTACCCCAACAACTTTTTGCTCCCGCCCCACAAACCCGCTTTGATCAGCACTGGAATGAAGATGACTTTATGCCAATGCAAGAATTGGTTGAACGTCATCATCACGAATTAGCGGCATTAATACTCGAACCTGTTGTACAAGGTGCAGGGGGAATGCGTTTCTATCACCCGATGTATTTGCAGCGCTGTCGCCAACTCTGTGATCAGTACGACTTATTATTAATATGTGATGAAATTGCCACTGGATTTGGCCGTACTGGAAAATATTTTGCTTGTGAGCATGCCGATATTAGTCCGGATATTTTATGTCTGGGTAAAGGGTTAACCGGTGGATATATGACTTTGGCCGCCACCTTATGTACGGAAGATGTGGCCGCGGGGGTGTGCGAAGGCCAGCCGGGTGTATTTATGCACGGCCCGACTTTTATGGGTAATCCTTTAGCTTGCGCAGTTGCCAATGCCAGCTTGAGTTTGTTGGCCAACAATGATTGGCAAACACAAGTGGCGAATATAGAAACTCAACTGCAACAACAATTAACCCCATGCCTTGATTTAGCTAATGTGGCCGATGTGCGGGTGTTAGGCGCAATTGGGGTAGTTGAAACCAAGCAACCAGTAGAGATGGCCATTATTCAGAAAAAATTCGTTGATGCCGGGGTGTGGATCCGTCCTTTCGGCAAGTTAGTATATATTATGCCGCCTTATATTATTCAGCCGGAACAACTCAGCAAATTAACAGAAGCGATTTTTAACGCGTTAAAGTAGTTCTATATTTCAACATTTAGCAGTAAATAAACCAACGATGCACTGGCAATTAACATCAAAAAAAAGATATTAACCCACAGTGCATCGGTTTTGCGTCTGGCACGTCGGCTACGCAGCACAATCATCAATACAGACATCACCACACAAAACACTAATAACCACACTAGCCAGCCCACTAATGAATGATTCCAGCCTTCACGGGTATCAATATCCAAAAAGCGGCTAAATCCGGTTTCCAGCTCTGGCCGGGCAAAATGAAATACGGCTAATGCAGCGACAAAAAATCCCCACGCAAGCACATTGCTTAGTACCATTAAGCGAGAAAGTAGATCACCCTTCTGATGCCGTTGATCACTGAAGTAAGTTTTATTGTCATTAGGCATTATTTTTACTTGAGTCTGTCCACCAGCCAAGTAACATTGGCGGTCTGAATGAAAGAGTCTTATCTTGGCATTGAAAAAGCTAATTTTCATCCCAAATATCCATAAATCGACTCAAAACACTAAAAACAATCCAAAATCAGCTGTCGGTTGATTTTGCTATGGAGATACACATGACGCACACCCCAATTACTGACGTACTCGCTGGTAAATATTCAGCCGGTTCGGATGTGGTAGTAAAAGGTTGGATCAGAACCCGACGCGATTCTAAAGCAGGTTTATCCTTTTTGGCCGTACACGACGGTAGTTGTTTTGATCCGGTGCAAGTCATTGCCTTAAATTCGTTATCCAATTACGAAGAAATCAAAAAACTGACCGCAGGTTGTTCAGTCGCAGTTACAGGTAAAATCAAACCGTCCGAAGGACAAGGCCAAGCGTGGGAAATCGATGCAGAGCAAGTTGAGGTTATCGGCTGGGTAGAAAACCCGGACACTTACCCTATGGCGGCTAAACGTCATTCGTTAGAATATTTGCGCGAACATGCCCACCTGCGTGCCCGTACAAATGTGATGGGTGCCGTTACTCGTGTCAGAAACTGTTTATCCCAAGCCATTCATCGTTTTTTCCATGAGCAAGGCTACTTTTGGATCAGTACTCCCATTATTACAGCCAGCGATTGCGAAGGTGCCGGCGAAATGTTCCGGGTATCCACACTGGATATGGTCAACTTACCGATGACCGACAAAGGTGAAGTAGATTATTCACAGGATTTCTTTGGTAAAGAGGCCTTTTTAACTGTGTCTGGCCAGTTAAACCTGGAAACACTGTGTAGCGCTATGTCCAAGGTCTATACCTTTGGCCCCACATTCCGTGCCGAGAACTCCAATACCAGTCGTCATTTGGCCGAATTTTGGATGATTGAGCCTGAAGTTGCCTTCGCCGATTTGAATGATATGGCGGTACTTGCAGAACAATTACTCAAGTATGTGTTTAAGGCGGTATTGGCCGAACGACCTGATGATATGGCGTTTTTTGCAGAACGTATCAACAAAGACGTGATTACTCGCCTAGAACAAGTGGTATCACAGGATTTTGTGCGCATGGACTACACCGATGCGATTGAAATTTTAAAAGCCAGCGGTAAAAAGTTCGAATTCCCGGTTGAATGGGGTATCGACCTATCTTCTGAACATGAACGCTATTTAGCCGAAGAACATATTGGCGCACCGATCATCATGCAAAATTATCCCAAGGATATTAAAGCATTTTATATGCGCCAAAATGAAGATGGTAAAACCGTGGCGGCAATGGATGTATTAGCACCGGGTATCGGTGAAATTATCGGTGGCGCGCAACGTGAAGAACGTTTGGATATTCTTGATCAACGCCTCGAAGAAATGGGGCTGGATGCGGCTGACTACAGCTGGTATCGCGATCTGCGTCGTTATGGTACCGTACCTCATGCTGGGTTCGGTTTAGGTTTTGAACGTCTGGTGGCGTATGTTACCGGTATGCAAAACGTGCGCGACGTGATTGCCTTTCCACGTTCACCTGGTAACGCCAATTACTAAGTTATGAACAGTGAGCAACAAAAAAGCACCTTCATTGGTGCTTTTTTGTTGGCTAAAGCGAGTTAAGGGTTCTATTCCCAAATTTCAAAATACTGACTGGAATCTTTAGCGGCCGGTGTGGCGGATTTTCCCATCGCAGTTCCTACATACAAGAAACCGATAATTTCATCTTCTTCGGCCAAATTTAGCGCATTTTTAACTTCATCAAATCGTGCATAGGCGCCAGTGCGCCATACTCCCGCAAACCCTTGGGCGACTGCGGCCATTTGCATCGCATGGATGGCACAAGATGTCGATGCCACCTGCTCTACCCACGGCACTTTAGCGTGTTCAACAAATTTGCTAATGGCCACAATCACCATGGGTGCGCGCAACGGTAAATCCGGTGCCCGTTCAATATCTTTGTCGGACATATCATTGGCAATCGCGGCTAGCTCAAATATATCGCCCAATTTACGCAATCCACTGCCTCTACAAACAATAAACTTCCATGGCGTTAAACCAGCATGATCGGGCGCTCTTAATCCCGCTTGCATTATATTTTCCAGCACCTCCCCCTGAGGTGCTGGTTCCTGTAATCGGGGTTGAGATGAACGGTTTAATAACAGATCCAGAGCTTGCATAATTTGCCTTAATTGTTGGGCTAGTTATATTGTGCTTAAGTTAGGAAAACCCACGCTCGATTACAATAGAAATTTTCATTTTTTGACGGTTGGCATAAACCGTTTGCTTAACCAGTAGTCAACGCTAGTGAATTTTCCACCGCCAATAAAAAATAGGGTTAATAGCATGACAAAATACGTTGCCGCAAATTCAATACCGTTATTCAATATAACGAAATTTCCGCTGCTGGTTAGCCAATCGTAATTACCGTGCTGTTGCAATATCTGCCGGGCAAACTCCAGCTTTTTAGGCGTTTCCATCACGTTATCATTACGCAATATTGTGCCATCTGCCAACCAACTAGAGGCATCGGCAATCGCCAACCAGCCGTTCTGCCAATGCACCGTGATGGCAGCAACAAGCATGGTGATCATTAATGGAATGGAAATCCAACGAGTGGCCAGGCCGATAACTAATAAAATAGCCCCAATCAATTCACTACCAACGGCTAAACTGGCAAACACCTCAGGCCAAGGTAATCCCAACCCCCAATCAGAATTACCAAACCATTCAACGGTATCGTCAAAATACTGAAATTTGTTCCAACCGGCTTGCATCAATATGGGAGCCAGATATAAACGCAATAAAAGAGGGGCAACTCCTTCAACAAGGCGAGTTTTATTTAACGCACGATGTAATGGTTGATATAAGTCGATAAATTTTTTCATTATTATTCCTGTTGTTAGTGACCAGCACATCAATCTGCAGTTGTTTGGTATAAGATAGACAGACAACATAAAAACTTTCGTTTGACACTATGACAACCCCAAAAAAATCACCTTTAAATAATCTGTTTGAGCGTCAACAACCCAAAGTTAACGCCAAACCTGATATGGGAAAATTGTTAACCTGTCTAGCCGAAGAAGATCATAAAAGGATCGCCCAATTAATTCAGAAGTGGTTAAACGAAAGCGAGGCTAACCAGACTGGTAAGCCCCGTAAATAAAGGAGGCTATTCTATTGCTTAGCCAACTGTACACAATTGCGTCCAACCGCTTTGGCTTTATATAAGCACACACGGCTAGTGCAAAAAGAGCGTTATCGAGAAGCTCGGCTTATTCAGTGTTCAGGTTAAATTAATTTTCGGTACCGTTAATTGGTAGTACTTGCTCAATTGGACTGACATAAATCCAACCGGATATGTTGGTTCCAATTTTCCCCGCATTACGAATAATGGTCGTAACCTCATCCACCCGCTCATCTTCACATACAAGTGATAATTGTACTTCAGATATAACCACGCCAGCTTCTGACGAATACTCTAACTCATGCTCTCCCAATGGATTTAAAGTTCCCTTGACATCAAGTAATGAGATGTTTATGTAACCTCTACCGCGCAATGTATCGACAACATCAGCAGAGCGAATGTGATGTATAAAAGCTTTAATCTGTTTCATATTAATACTCCAATAATAAATATTTTTGCTGGAAAACAGAACGCGAAATACACCACGCTCCGTTACCAAAACTAAGCGGTAGAATCGCTATTTTCATCAATCGAATTTGACTTTCGCCAAGCTAAACGATACAGGCCTGGAAGTACCAAAAGGGTGAGTAATGTTGAAGATATAATCCCCCCTATTACAACCGTCGCTAATGGTCTTTGCACCTCAGCCCCAGTACTGGTATTGAGAGCCATGGGTAAAAATCCCAATGCGGCGACCAGAGCGACCATCAATATAGGCCGAAGTCGAAGCATGGCTCCATCAAGAATCGAATATTCAATCGATTCGCCACGTTTAAGTGCATCTCTGAATGCTGATACCATCATAACGCCGGTCAACACTGATACTCCGCACAATGTAATAAACCCAACACCCGCGGTGATAGAGAGGGGAATATCGCGAAACCAAAGTGCAATAACACCACCGGTCAAAGCCAGTGGTACACCACTGAAAACCAGCGCCGCATCCTTTGCCGAACCGAAGGTCATCATCAATAACGCAAAAATCATCACCAATGTCACAGGAACTAACACACTTAATCGTTGAGATGCCGATTGTAATTGCTCGAAAGTCCCACCATATTCCAGCCAGTAGCCGGGCGGAAGTTTGACTTGTTGAGCTATTTTGCTTTGAACTTCTGTTACAAACCCACCCAAATCGCGACCTTTTACGTTAGCACTCACCACTAAACGACGCTTACCGTTTTCACGTGAGATTTGATTAGGCCCTGGGGCCAATTTGAGGCTAGCCACTTCTCGCAAAGGCACATAACCACCTTCAGGTAACAGAATGGGGAGCCGTTCCAGCGCACTTATGTCTCCCCGTATTCGTTCCGCCACCCGAACCACAATTGAAAACCGTCTATCACCTTCAAAGATTAAACCGGCTTCCTCTCCACCTGTAGCGGCGGCCAACACATCTTGTACATCCGCGACATTCAACCCATAGCGATAAAGAATCGAACGATCAACTTCGACGGAAAGAATGGGCAAACCCGAGACTTGTTCTACTTTAACGCCTTCTGCTCCTACAATACCGCTTAATACTGAGGCGATTTCTCCACCGGATTTAAGTAGTTGTTCTAAATTATCTCCAAATACCTTAATACCCAGGTCGGAACGCACACCCGATATCAGTTCATTAAAGCGAAGTTGAATAGGTTGGCTTATTTCAAACGCATTGCCCGGTAATAACGCCATCTTTTTACCCATTTCATCCACTAATTGAGCCTTGGATTTATCAGGATCGGGCCATTCACTGCGATCTTTTAACATCACATATCCATCGGAAATATTTGGCCCCATGGGATCACTAGCGACTTCGGCTGTACCTACACGAGAAAAATAGGTTTTAACTTCCGGAATTTCCAATACGGTTTTTTCCAATTGAAATTGCATATCCAGGGATTGATTGAGGCTGGTACCAGGAATACGCAATGCTTGGACGGCAATATCGCCCTCATCCAAATTGGGGATAAATTCAGTCCCCATCTTCATCGCAAGAGTTCCAACCAAGACGACAAAAATCAATGCGGCGGATAACACAACAAGTCGAAATTTAAGGGCCCAGCGCAATATTGGTGTGTAAATTTGCTTGGAATAACGCACGATAAAATTGTCTTTTTCCTCAATATGCCCGGTCATGATCAGAGCCACAGCGGCGGGGACAAAGGTAAGTGACAACACCAATGCAGACAACAATGCCATGATCACCGTCATTGCCATCGGCGTAAACATTTTTCCTTCTACCCCTGTGAGCGCCAATATGGGCAAATTAACCAAGATAACGACTAATACACTGATTAAGCTAGGGGTAAATACTTCGCGGGTGGCGGTAAACACGGTTTGAAAGCGTTCATCTAAACTCAGTGTTCGCCCAAGATGATGTTGTCGACCTGCCAAGCGTAAAATACAACTTTCAACAATGATTACCGCCCCATCAACAATCAAACCAAAGTCTAGTGCCCCAAGACTCATCAAATTAGCACTCACTTTAGCCTGTACCATGCCCGTCATCAGCATCAACATAGATAAAGGGATCACCATCGCGGTCAGTAATGCGGCCCTGACATTACCCAGCATAATTAAGAGTACAACGACCACTAATACCGCGCCTTCAGCCAAATTGGCTTGCACTGTCGCAATAGTTTTATCAACCAGTACCGTACGGTTATAAACCGGCTCAGCAACAACCCCCTCCGGGAGTGTTTTATTGATTTCTTGCAACTTTGTTGACACCGCTTGGGAAACAGCTCGACTATTGCCTCCCAGTAACATTACAACAGTCCCCAAGACCGTTTCTTTACCATCACGTGTCGCGGCTCCAGTACGTAGCTGTTTACCAAATCCAACATCGGCGACATCCGCAACAGTGATAGGTAAACCGGCTCGGTATGCAACAATGATTTTCTCAATCTCCGGTATATCTTTTACCTGCCCAGGTGCACGGATCAAATATTGCTCACCGTTTTTTTCAATATAACCCGCACCGACATTGGCATTATTTTTATTCAGCGCAGCGACCAAATCATCAAAGCTGAGCTGGTAAGCCAGCAGTTTTGATGGTTCTGGAGTAATATGATATTGCTTTTCAAAACCGCCAATGGTGTTGACTTCCGTCACTCCTGGTACCAACCGCAATTGTGGACGAATCACCCAGTCCTGCAAAGTTCGTAACGCAGTCGCATCATAAGACTCTCCATTTTCTTGTAAAGCTCCCGGCTTTGCATTAATTGCATAGTGGAATATTTCACCGAGTCCGGTGGCAACCGGTCCCATAACTGGCTCAATCCCCGACGGCATCTCACTTTTTGCCTGCTGCAACCGTTCATTAATCAGGTTACGAGCAAAATAGATGTCTGTCCCTTTCTCAAACACCACTGTCACTTGAGATAATGCATACCGCGAAATCGAACGGGTGCTCTCTACATAAGGCAAACCAGTAATCGCTAATTCCACCAGGTAGGTTATACGTTGCTCTACTTCCAGCGGTGAGTAACCTGGCGCTCCTGTGTTGATTTGCACTTGAACGTTAGTAATATCCGGTACGGCATCAATAGGCAGATTTTGATAGTTCCAGCCCCCCAATGTAGCCGTTACCAGAACAAGAAACATCACCAACCAGCGCCGAGCGATAGAAAATTGAATCAATTTATCGATCATAATGAACTCCTGCTCTTAAACCATATGACAGATTGAAATTGATACGGCCGATCGGCGTTTTAAGCGGCACTAAACAAGATTGATTAATGACCATGTTCAGCATCCTCCTTACCCAATTCTGACTTCAGAACAAAACTGTTTCTGCTGACGTATATTTCTTTGCTGCTCAGGCCATTTAAGATTTCACTTAAATCTCCATCGGTGCGGCCCAAAGTCACTAAACGCGGTTCGAAACCTTTCTCACCTTGTACAAATACAACAGGGTTACCTTCGATTATTTGTATTGCTTCATTACGCACGACCACCGGAGCTGTAATTTCTGCTTGTGTAATTTGGGCATTAACGAAAAGGCCGGGCTTCCACTCCCCTTTAGGGTTTTCAACTAGGGCACGAGCGGTGACAGTTTGATTAGCACTGCCACCTTGGGGGGCAATATAGATAATTTTTCCATCGGAAAAATGTTTCGAATCGAGGCTGATAATACGAACGTTCTGGCCAAGCTCAATCAAACTAACATCTCGAGGAAAAATAGACAGTTCCACCCAAACGCTGGAAAAATCCTGAACCACCAACAAGGAGGAGTCAGTAGTGTGCTCACCAACGTTAGCATTTCGTTGGGTGACCACGCCGTTCAACGATGATTTTATCGTATAGGTTTTCAAGCTGTCGTTGGCTTCAACGGTCAATAGCGTTTCACCTTTTTCAACTTGATCTCCAACACTTTTATTGACATTGCGAATAATGCCGCTAAAACGCGCCTTTATTGATTGAATTCGCTCTGCATTGGGTATAACAACGCCATAAACTGGCAATACATCACGAATGGTGCCTGATGTAGCACTTAGCATTTGAATATCTGAATATTCGATTTGCTGCTCAGTCAGCTTAATGTGAACTTCTTCACTATGCTCCTCTTGAATACCAATTTCGGCGAAAACTGGGCCGGAGAACAAGATCATAGCAAAACAATAATTCATAAGGTGAGTAAATAATTTTTTCTTGCGAGAGATTAATTTCATTGTGGTGTTCCTGAAAAAGTATTGTCGTCAATATTCAGCGGCTCTGCGGTTAGTTGCTCAATTTCAGCACCATAACTTAAAGCTGCAGCGGCGGCTTCAATCTGAGTGCGTTTGGCAGTCAATAACTCTTGACGTGCACTGACATATTCGAGATAACCGTAACGACCGCGCTGATAGGCAGACTCCGTTTCTATTAAAGCCTCTTCAAGAGCTGGAATGATGGAAGCGTTCAGAGTATTAACAGTGATGATGGCTTGTTGACGATTATGAAAAGCGCGGAATAATTGTGTATGTAAATCAAGTAAGAGCACTTCCCGTTGAATTAAAACCTGCGTTTTAGCTGCTTGTGCAGTTGCAACTGCACCGGAGTTTCGTTTGTCTGCAAACAGCGGCATGCTGAATCCAGCGAGTAATGCTGTATCATTACTTTCCTGAATTCGACGAACTCCTACTGACCAACTTATATCAGCACTGGCCTGAGTTTGCGCAAGACGGATTTCAGCGTCTTTGAGGCGGGACTGTGCAGCAAATATTTCTATTCGCGGATTTTCTTTCACTTTTTCATATAACGTTTCAAATGTGACGTTATTGCCAAACTGAAATAGATCCCCCGCAACTTGATTAAAATCTGGAGTAGTCAATCCCCACAGCGCTGACAATGCCGTTTTTAGGTAAGAAAAACGTTGCTGCTCTGCCAGTAAAGTCAATTTCGCTTGTGCTGTAACGGCCTGCGCCCGCTTTACTTCTGCTTCGGGAGTGGCACCCGCACTGGCTCTTTTTTGCACTATTCTTAAGCCTTCGCTAGCTAATTCAGCGGCTTCCTTGGCCAGAATAACCTGCTTTTGTACCGCCAGCACAGCGATATATGGGGTTGTGCGCCCATTTCATCGAAAAGTCCAAAGCTAGCCTGTAGACCTTGATACGAAAGGCCTACAGAGCATCGGTATATAAATTGGAATATTAGGCAACTACCATTAGTAGCTCTTCGTCCGCTAATGGGTCAAGGTTTTCCAACAGTCTGTCTACACTGATGTTATTTTTCTTAATTCCAAACGTATAATTACCTGCCAGTTGTATATGCCGCCATGCCACCGGTGATAAATTGGCGATCATATTTATAGCCTCTTGATTGTTTTCAAGCTCAAATTTCTCAATCAGACCTGATAGCAATGCTGAATTATAATAGATGATGCAATTTGCTATGATCCTTGCACAATCATTCCATTGCTCTATTTGATAGTCCTGACCACCTCTAAACTGGTTGCCATTAATGGAAGCAATTGCTCTTCTCAGTTGATGGTATGCTTCACCACGGTTGAGTGCTTGTTGGACGAACTGGCGTAAGGTTTTGCTATCAACATAATCAAGCATATATTGGCATTTTATCAACCGGTCGTATTCGTGAAGGGCTGCCAGTGTCCGGCTGTTTTTTTTATTGTTGGATAGTTTTTTAATGATGGTGCTCTGTGTTGCTGTTTTTCGGCTCAGAGAACAAATTATCCATTGAATATTTACCCACTCCCTTTTTATCAGTCCGGTGTTGATCGGTTTCTTTAGCTGCAAAGTCAGTTTGTCTCCGAATTCGACTTCAAACATGTCATTGAAAGCATTCTTAAATTTTGCATAACGTGGAGCAAACTGATATCCAAACAAATCCAATATCGCGAAATTTACGTTGTTAACACCATGCGTATCGGTGGTCAGTGTCTTAGGCTGGATATCGCTGGTATTGTTATACAGCAAATCAAACGCATGATGCGCTTCATATTCATTTGGCGAAATGACTTTTGTGTTTAGCGGAACATGGTTTGATACCAGCGTCAGCGCTGATACACCTTTACCTTTACGGAAATATTTGGCCGAATATCTGGCCCGGAAAGTATTAATACGGCAGGAAAACTTTTGACCATCAATACTGGCAAATGGTGCTGCTTCATTTATGGTGTAGTGTTTGAATATAGGAAGTACGGCTAAGGCATCTGATATCACGTCGTTGGCATCACTGGTTGTTTCAGGACGAATGTATCCGTCATTGACCGCCCTCAAAACACCAATGGTGCGATCTGAAATTGAAGACATATGATGTAATCCGTAATTTGACCCGTTACCAAAAACACATGCAAGCAGATCATCTTCCCCTGCTTTGACGCTATGTTTTTTGGAGGCGACATTCTTGAATGCGTTGAGATAACCCGTTTTTTTATTGACGTAATCCATGATCTCTATGATCCCCATATGTCGGATTTGAGTGTATACCGGATTATCAAGATCATCTTTCCAACGCTTGTTTGCCAGTGTCCAGGTGAGTTGATTAATACGGGGCTGCCGTTTTACTAAATCATTAGCATCATCATTAATACTGTTACCCAGATGTTTCATAGACAAACGCAGTTTTTTCATTAGCCCTGATAACGTTTGATCAATTGGAGTATTGAGTTTGGGTAACCCCGATTTTTGTATAATTATTTCGCTGTCTTTCCATTCGCTCTGTGGGATCAAATCATCTTCAAGCCTTTTATTATCTGCACTTTCCGTAACATAGATGCTGTTGCTATTTATCAGTTTAGACACCCTTTGATACAAATAATACTCAAACCGTTTTGTATTTACTTGATCATTTTCGAGTAAATATTTTTTGTCCTGGCTGCTGAATAGTCGCTGATCAACCGTAGTCAGTTTTTTGTCTTTATTGAGCTCAGATTTTGATGTTGTCAGCTGTGATGCCAGTACCTGCAAGGCAGGATCACAATCTATATCAATAGCCATAAACAGAGATCTCATAGAATTGGCTATTTTCCGGTATTGCGCATCGATAAACTGCCACTCATAGAGCGTTTTATCAAAGCTGTTTTGATGAAGATGTTTACTGATCAGCCGTAATTCGTCTTTTGAAATAACGGCAAAGGCATCCTGGCGAATATCACCAAACGCCGTTTTGTCACTGATATCGTCATCCACAAAAAGTTTCAGGATATTGCCGGCACATGTTAGTTTGTCCCTTACCACTTCAAGCTCTTCTGCAATGCGCTGTTTCGCGGCAACTTTGGCAGCCTCTCCCTGTTTACGGGTAACGTATTGAAAGGCGGTAACCAGTTTATCATTGGTTTCCCGGTAACGAAAAAACAGATAACAGGCCATGTACAACATGCCTTGCCACTTCGGGTAACGACGAACTTTGTAAACGGACTGATGGTGAATAATCGAAGCGTAATAGTTCAGGTTGCCCTGCGATAAGCCTAGCTTCCCGATGAGGTGCTTCACATCCTGATAAACCTCTTTTATGGTATTGTGCGTATCTACCTCTTTGGCAAGCTGGGACGGACTAAAGTCTTTGGCTGAGCCTTTGTAGGGAGATAGGCTATTTAAAAGATCTTTGGTATGTAGAATTTTTTGCAATTTTTCCTGAGTTGTATCCGGCATATGGCAGGAAAGAATACCTTCTGTACGTTGCCGTTCACTGGCCAGCACGTTAGTAATAATGCTTTGCAGCGTTGAGTAGCCTGCCAGACCTGTTCGCTTTTGTCCAAAAAATGCCAGACATTCATCGAAAATGTATTTGGGGTAGGTACAAATTGTGGCAACATCCTGTAACCTAACTATCAGCTCTTGCTGATGCTGTTTTGAAAATCGCTCAAACCCCAATATCGAGTACATTTTTAATATCAATGTTGCTCTGGTGTTTTTCTTTATCACCGGGTATTTGGGCTTTTTGTCAGGGAAGTACGTAGAATAAATATATTCAACATCCTGCTTTACATCCCTTAGTTTGAATTTAGGTACCACGGGTTTTGCTCTGAAATATCCTATCAACAGGATCAGATATACCCTGGTTTCGATTTTCTCTAACCTCGCCAGGGTGCGTTTAATTTCAGGATCTAATGACAAGTACTCTTCTCGCTCTGCCTGGTTAAATACAGGACAAGAATAAAGTTCATCAATTTCCTGGCCGGTAAGTATCTGAATTCGGCTTGTTTTTACTTCTTTCATTTCATGTCAATCATTTTAATAAAAATCAACATATTATAGTGTCATGTCGATGTAATCGACATATATACAGCAATGAACTGGTCCAGCTGATGATACAAGACAGTAATCAGAATACGGTTCATTTTGAGTGTACCTTAACAAGACTAACGGAAGCTTCGTATTATAATAGTCCATTAATTGGTGAATACTATGTATAATGAACTAAAATAAAAAGACTATGTAAAATGGACTATTATAACAATGAGTACTTTTCGAACTTATGCTTATTTAAGAGCTTCGACCAAAGAGCAAGATGCGGGACGCGCAAAAGATGCATTAATACGATTTGCTAGTGAGCATGATCTAGTCATATCAGCGTTCTTTGCAGAAAATGAATCTGGGGCCAAACTTCAAAGACCTGAATTATTTAGGTTGCTTGAAATAGCCCAGAAAGGCGACGCAGTACTTGTGGAGCAAATAGATCGAATATCTAGATTAAAAGATAATGATTGGTACTCACTCAAGTCAATCATAAAAGCTAAGGGTTTAAGGGTTGTTTCATTAGATTTACCGACGAGTCACCAGTTTACTGTCGCAAATGACGAGTTTACAGGAAGGATGTTATCGGCCATTAATGACTTGATGCTCGATATGCTAGCGGCTATTGCAAGAAAGGACTATGAAGATCGAAGAAGACGCCAAAAAGAAGGTATCGTCAAAGCTAAATTGGAAGGTCGCTACCCTGGCCGGCCAAGTGACATAGAGTTACAGCAAAAGATTGAAGGTATGTTGTTGGATAAAAAATCCTATGACTATATTCAACATATTTTGGGCTGTTCCCGATCTACAATTTCCAAAGTTTCAAAAAGACTAAAACAAGATATTCTGGAACCAAATATGATGAATAAATGATGATAATTATACGAAAATTAGCAATCAAAAATGTGAATACTCTATGACATTCGCCCCCAAACGAGATATATTTTATTTTTTTAATAACCTCAAACCATTAGCCACCACTAATAAACTCGCGCCAACATCTGCAAAAACGGCCATCCACATGGTTGCTGAGCCTTGCAATGTTAATGCGAAAAAAATCACTTTAACTACCAGGGCAAAGGCTATGTTTTGCATGAGTATTTGATGGGTATTTTTTGATAACGAGATAAAGCTCGCAATTTTAGTTAAATCATCGTCCATTAGCGCCACATCGGCAGTTTCAATAGCGGTGTCTGTTCCCATAGCGCCCATGGCAAAACCAATATCAGCTTGTGCTAGTGCTGGTGCGTCATTAATGCCGTCACCGACCATAGCGACTGTACCTTGTGACATTAACTGTTTTATTTCATTTAACTTATCCGTGGGCAGTTGTTCGCCTTTGGCCTGATCAATACCTGCCTGCTCGGCAATAGCTTGCGCGGTAAATTGATTATCACCTGTTAGCATGATGGTTTTTATATTCATGCTATGCAGTTGTTTAATGGCATTTTTACTGTTTTCTTTAATGGTATCGGCAACCGCAAATAACGCCAGTACTTGGTGGTTATCGGTTAACATAACCACTGTTTTACCTTGCTGCTCTAAGTTATTTATCTGTGTTTGTAATACTTCGTTTTGAATAGTTAATAAATTAAATAGGCGATGGTTGCCTAAATAATAGTGTTCACCCTTGATATTACCTTGTACGCCTGTTCCAAGTAGTGCTTCAAAGTTTTCTACCGGGTGTAATGTAATGCTGTCTTTTTCTGCTTGTTGAGAAATAGCATGTGATACGGGATGATCAGAGCGATCTGCTAAACTTGCCGCTAGCTGCCGACAATGCTCGCTTTGCGTTGCATCTATAGCAATATAGTTCGTTTGTGTGGGCTTGCCGTGTGTAATTGTGCCGGTTTTATCTAATGCGAGCCAAGAAATATTTCGACCTTGTTCTAAATATACACCCCCTTTAATAAGAATACCTTTACGTGCTGCCGCAGCTAAGCCACTAACAACAGTTACTGGGGTTGAAATAACTAAGGCACAAGGACAAGCAATTACCAATATTACTAAAGCTTTGTAAATCCAATCGAACCAGTTTTCCTGAAAAAATAATGGCATAATAAGCGCAACGCCTAGGGCAATAAAAAAGACGATTGGCGTATAAATTTGTGCAAATTTATCAACAAAACGTTGCGTTGGCGCTTTTGTGCCTTGTGCTTGTTCAACAGCATGAATAATGCGCGATACAGTGGTATTGTTTGCCGTGGCAGTGACTTTAAATTCAAATGATCCTGACTGATTAATGGTGCCAGCAAATACTTTATCTCCTACCGTTTTTTCAATGGGTAAGCTTTCCCCTGTAATTGGCGCTTGATCTAAAGTTGAACGTCCTGAAACTATTTCACCATCTAAAGCAACCCTTTCCCCAGGACTCACCCTAACAAAACTGTTCAGAGACACTGATTTTGCAGGTACTTTACCCCATTCGCCATTACCGTGCTGTACATTGACTGTTTCGGGTGTAAGTTGTAATAATCCGGCGATGGCATTGCGAGCGCGATCGAGTGATTTAGCTTCTAAAATCTCTGATACCGTAAACAACACCATCACCATAGCAGCTTCAGGCCATTGCCCAATCAGTAGTGCACCCGTTACCGCAACGCTCATTAAGGCATTAATGTTTAAGTTGCCGCCGCGAATAGCTAGCCAACCTTTTTTATAGGTGTCTAGGCCGCTTATTGCCACGGCTAAAATAGCAAAGGCTGCTGCTAACCAGTTTGCGCCGCCAAACCAATCAACAGCTTCTGAACTTAGTGCAAGTAAGCCTGCAATAATTAATGGCCACCAAGAAATTTTAGCTGTGGCTATATTTTCATTGTCATCTTGTTCAGTGATTATTTGGGCATCAAAACCAAGTTCATTTATCGCTTTGATAATATTTGGCAAAGCATCTTTTGTATGTACAACGGTTAACGTACGTTGCATTAAGTTAAATTGTAAATCGATTACTTGATTGTTTTGTTTAAATTTATTGCGAATAAGACCTTCTTCGGTCGGGCAATCCATTTCTTGAATACGAAGTTGTGTGGTTTGAATATTTTCATCAACGGCTACAGCAGGATCTATAGGTTGCTCTACTGATTTGTTATCGGTAAGTGACACACTTGAGCAAGAACCACAGCAGGAAGCCTCATTATTGGGCTGCGTTTGTTTTTTCATTATTTTATTTAGTGCATTATTCATGGTGAAGTCACCTTTTTATTCATCAGTTAACCTTATTGCACTATTAAACACCTTGTAGTAACTTTAAGGTCAAGTGAAAGGATAGAATAAGTGAATCATAATGAAAATAGGCGAATTAGCGAAAGTAACAAAATGCACAACGGAAACTATCCGATATTACGAAAAGTCAGGACTCTTACCTATGCCTGAACGTAATGAAAGTAATTATCGCCTTTATAATCAAACGCATGAATACCGTCTAAACTTCATTCGTAATTGTAGAAGTTTAGCAATGAGCCATGAAGAAATTCGTCGTTTATTAACCTTAATGGATAAACCACCCGCTGATTGCAGTGATGTAAATTATTTATTAGACGAGCATATCAACCATGTTGATACGCGGTTGCAGGAATTAATCGAGCTTAAAGAGCAGTTAAATTATTTACAACAACAGTGTCAAAATGAAGATGTAATTGATCATTGTGGAATTTTACAAGGGTTAAAAACAATGGAATATAGCGAAAGACAACAATCCCATTTAAAATAATTGTCAGTTAAGCATTCTATTTAACCTCAACTCTGGATAAGAGATTAGCTAACACATTGAATAGACTTAAATTTATAATTTTTATTGTTCTAGCTTGTTGTGTTTTCTTAATACAAGGCAAATTAGTGCGTCAATAGCGAGCTATTGCAATCTAATTTAACGCAGTAGCAAGGAAAAGCAGCAGCTAGAAAGCAAGTTGTTATCCATAGTTGAGGTTATTTAGTACGCTAATTATTGGAAGATAATTGGAGGGCAAAAAGGATATTAATATTTCTATTAACATCCTTTATTTTACATTTTTTGTTATCCCGAGTTGAGATTATTTAGCCTGATTTTTAGTGATTATCGTTGCATTTCTTCAATCTTACCTTTCGAGAACCAAGCATAAAGCACTGGTAATACAAATAAGGTTAAGAAAGTCGCCGTAACCAAACCACCAACAATTACTGTGGCTAATGGACGTTGAATTTCAGAACCAACACCATTTGACAAAATCATCGGTATTAAACCAAGAGCAGCGATGATAGCAGTCATTAATACCGGTCGCAGCCTTGAAATTGCCCCTTCATATACCGCTTGGGCGATATTTTTAGCGCCATCTTCAATACGTAAATTAATGGCCTCTACCATCACCACACCGTTAAGTACCGCGACACCAAATAGGGTGATAAAACCAATAGAGCTAGGTACAGACAAGTATTGACCTGAAATATATAAAGCAACAATACCGCCGATCATTGCCAATGGTAAGTTCACTAAAATTAACATGGCTTGACCAACACTACCAAAAGCAAAATAAAGCAGCAGTGCGATCATCGCAATAGAAAGCGGAACCACTATAGACAAACGTTGTTGTGCGCGTTGTTGATTTTCAAATTGGCCACCAATATCTACTGAGTAGCCCGCAGGCAAATCCACTTTATCTTTTATCGCTTGGCGAATATCTTTTACCACTGAGCCCATGTCTCTATCTTGCACGTTGGCTTGAATAACCACGCGGCGTTGAACATCGTCACGGCGAACTTGTGGTGGGCCAGATTCAATACCGATATTTGCTACATCACCTAAACGTACCCACGCACCATTAGGCGCTTGCAAACGTAAATCGGCAATGGCTTGACTGTCTTCACGAAAACGTTTGGCTAAGCGTAAATAAATGTCGTAACGCTCGTTACCGTTAATCACTTGTCCTACCCCTTTACCACCAATACCGTCACGCACTAATGTCATTACGTCACCTATCGATAAGCCATAGCGTGACAGTTGTTGACGGTTAGGTTTTATCACTAGTTGTGATTCACCCGCTATTTGTTCCATGGCAACATCGCGCGCTCCGTTAACGGTTTGAATTGCATTAACAATCGCTTGCCCTTGTTGAGCTAAAACATCAAGATCTGGTCCAAATAACTTGATCGCGAGTTGTGCTTTTACCCCCGATAATAATTCATCAACACGGGCTGCAATAGGTTGTGAGAAATTCAGTAATAAACCAGGGAATTGCTCTAATTTTTCAGCCATCAATTCTTGTAATTCTTGCCTCGTTTTAGCACTTACCCATTGCTCATGTGGGTTTAAGCCAATATAAATTTCAATGTTACTGACTGGCTCAGGATCACCACCAAGTTCAGCACGACCTATACGGCTGGACGTATAAGCGACTTCAGGGAATTCCATTAATATTTTCTCAAGTTTCGGCGCTACGCTAAGCGCAGTGTCTAAGCTTGTTGAAGGAGCCATAGTGGCACGTAAGTTAATGGTGCCTTCTTCAAGTTCAGGCACAAACTCTGTGCCTAGCTGAGGAAGTAAAAATAAAGCACCAACTAATAATGCCCCCGCGCCTGTTAATACTAACGTTTTGGCATTCATCGCTTTGTTAAGTGCGATTCGATAGGCTTTTTCTAATAGCGTCACTAGCGGGCTAGTTCTTTCTTTTATGCCACGCTGAAAAAAGTAACTTGCTAATGCAGGTACTACAATCAAAGATACTGCAAGCGATGCCGCCATAGCGATCATAATACTAATTGCCATCGGCTGAAATAATTTACCTTCCACACCTTCTAAACTAAATAAAGGTGCAAATACCACCATGATTATGGTGACGGCAAAAAATACCGGTTTAGCCACTTCTTTTGCGGCTTCTTGTATACGTAAACCAACATTGCTGTCGTGCTCAGCATCAAAATTGTGCCCTTTTTCATGACGTTTATCTGGATGAGACAGGTGCTTGAAGATGTTCTCCATCATCACCACGGCTCCATCAACCATCATACCGATAGCAACCGCTAAGCCACCTAATGACATTAAATTAGCGGATAATCCATTGTAAGACATAACAGTAAGCGCCATACCAACAGAAAGCGGAATTGAAACAAGCACTAAAATAACAGCGCGTATATTCAGTAAAAATAACACTAAAACAATAACGATAAAGACAAAGGCCTCTACTAACGCTTTTTCAACTGTATTAACTGCTTTTTCAACTAAATCAGCTTGGTCATAAATAGCCTCAAAACGAACTCCTTTAGGTAACGCTTGTTGAATTAACGGAATACGATCTTTAATGCCATCAATGGTCTCTTTAGTATTAGCGCCCATGCGTTTTAACACGATACCCGAGACAACTTCACCTAAAAACTCACTACCATTTGCTTTACCTTGTTTATCAAAAGTGCGCTTAGTCATGGTAACAGCGCCTTGGCGAATTTCACTGCCAAACTCAATGGTGGCTACATCAGATACGTGTACAACTGTGCCATCAATCGTTTTAACAGGTATTTGAGCCAATTCTTGTAGGCCCTTTTTGCCCGAACTTAACCAGCCAACACCGCGAATAATAAGCTGCTCTTGGCCCCTGTCCATGTACCAACCACCGGCATTGCTATTATTTTGTTCCAATGCGTTAACAATATCGTCTTCGGTTAAATTATAAGAAAGTATACGAGCAGGATTAATATTTACTTGGTATTGTTTTACTTCACCACCAAAGGCAAGTACGTCAGTAACACCGTCAACAGGCATTAATAATAGCTTTACTACCCAATCGTTTAAACTGCGAAGTGCCATAACATCATAGCCAGAGTCTTTATCTGCAAGCAGCAAATATTGATAAACTTGCCCTAAACCTGAAGTATTTGGCCCTATTTCTGGAGTGCCCACACCATTTGGGATCATGCCTTTGGCTGATTGCAAGCGTTCAAACACTAATTGCCGTGCAAAATAAATATCGGTGCCTTCTTTAAAAACGACCGTAATACCCGACAAACCTGTTTTAGAAATAGACCGCACTTCTTCCACATCGGGTAGGGCGTACATTACGGCTTCAATAGGAAAAGTAATAAGCTGCTCTACTTCTTCTGCTGCTAGCCCAGGTGCTTCTGTGTTGATAGCAACTTGTACATTAGTTACATCAGGAAAAGCATCCAAATTTAACTTCGGAATAAAAAATATGGCACTTGCTATCAACGCAATCAAGGCGAGAATCACCAGTAAACGATTGGTTACTGACCAATCAATAAGTTTATTTAACATGAATGTTCTCCTAATGGCCGTGGGCGTCAAAACCGCCTTTGGCGATTTCAGCGCTAACATAAAATGCGCCTGCGGTTACAACGTTAGTACCAGCTTCAATACCTTTAATTTCGTGCCACTTTTCAATGCTACTATCATTAGCCGATGTGAATGTTCGTCCTAATTCAATTTCTTGCCCTTTAAAGCTGCCATTTTGTTCAATAAAAACTTGCCAATCGCCATCACTACTTCGCATAAGTGCACTTTCTGGTACGGCGAGTACTTGCTCTGTCGTGGTAAAATTAAAATAAACATCAACAAATAGTCCTGAATGTAATTGATCGTCAATATTGTCAACCGTCAAACGCACTGTACGAGTACGCGTTTGTGGGTCTATGGTGTGTGCTTTTTGGGTAATATGCCCTAGGTAAGATTTGTTGCCTACTTCTATGACCGCTTTACTCCCTTCTGGTAAAGCCACTTGCATACTCGGTGCTAAGCGAGCTTCAACCCATAAGCTACTTTCATCAGCGAGTTCAATTAAGGTGTCGCCTGATAAAACGCGCTGGCCTTGACGAAAATTATCTGATAATACTGCGCCAGACGTCATGGCATTTAGCACATATTCACCTAACTTTGACTTTTGCGTGGTTAGCGCTGCAATTGACTGTTCAGATAAACCAAATGCTAATAAACGACCAACATCGGCTTGGTAGTCGGTTTGTGCGGCAATATAACGTTTATCACCAACGGCTTTACGTCCTAGTTTTTGCACACGTTGCCATTCAGCATTGGCTATCTGATAACGGGCTTGAGCATCAGCAACTGATTCACTAAATAAAGTCACTAGGGCTTGACCTTTTTTTACATGATCACCCAATGCTACATGACGTTTTACTATCACAGAGTCAACACGAGGTGAGACTAAATAACTTTTATAATCATTCGCTTGTATTTCGCCAGGGGCATACACACTGTATGTCATTATTTGTGGCTGTAATGCTTCCACTTGAATATTGGCAAGTGTTAACTGCGCTTTTGAAAGTGCTATTGTGCCTTCTGATTTTTCCTCTTGTGTTTTAGAGGGGGTTGCACCCAATTCGTTTGCTAAAGTTGGTAAGGCAAATAGCTGGGTATTGATTAATAAAGCACTTAATAGCGCCAATTTCGTTTTATGGGTAAATGTAGTTTTTTTCATCTTTAGTTCCAAAATTTTTTAAGCAGCGACAAAAGTGAAAACTTCGCTGGAGATAGTTATTCGCTTGTGTTTATTTCAAGCTTTTTAACGCAACATCTATTTGACCAATAGCTAATAGCCAATCTATTTGACTAAGTTTGAACTGACTTTGTAGTTCAATTCCGGCAAGCAAGCCTTCGGCGCGTTGTTGTAAGGCAAGTAAATATTCTCTGGTATTCATATCACCACTTCGCCATTGTTTTTGCAGTAAATCAGCAATGCGTTTATCGCGACCTTGCATTAATTTTTGCCAGCGTTGATAGTGGTTTTTATAAGCGAGTACCGACTCGGTAGTTGCTTGTATGGCAAATTTTTGTTTACGCAATACTGACTGTAATTGTGATTCAACGGCAACAGCTTGTTGATTAGCGGCACGCGCTTCACTGCTATAATCGTTGCGCATGTTTAAGGGCATAGAAAAACTTAAACCTAATGTATTATCATTATTTGTTTTACCTGCGTTTACGCCAAAGGTAGGATCAGCTTTAGTGGCAAGTAATGCTTGATAAGCATCACTTTTACTGATTTGCCATTGTAATTTAGCTATTTGTACTAAAGGATGTTGATTAAGCCATTGCCTAGTGGTTTGCTCATCAATTTTATAACGATCAATCGCAATACCTTGAGTGGGCAAAATTTGTATGCTACTTGTCCAATCAGGCATTAATTCAATAACCTTCGCTTTGGCGTTAGCTAATTGTACTTGTGCTTGGGCGCTAGTATTTAAGGTTTGAGATAAGCTTAAAGAAGTGAGTTCTGCATCAACTTGACTAACATCACCCGCTTGTTGACGCTTAGCAACTAAGTTAAGCAAAGTATCTAATTGTTGCTCTTTCTCGCGAGCAATTTTGGCTTGCATTTGCGACTTTTGGTAATTCACTAACGCTTTTAATGCCTCGGCTGTTTTCTCCTGTATCAGGTAAGAAAACGTTTGCTTTGCTTGCACTAATTGAAAATCAGCCTTTTTGCTACGCTGATCTCTTTTATCCCATAAATCAATGGTTTGATTTATACCAATAGTAAAGTTATTAAATTGACCTTCACGAGAAACATCGGTAGCTAGTTCAGGATTATAAAGTGCCTTTTTCTGTCCTTCGGTTAATGAAAACACTGCATTCAAATTTTCTTTTGCAGCAATAACCTCAGGATTTTTATTTATTTGTTGCGTTAACCATGAAGGTGACGCAGCGGTTGCCGTAGGTGCAGGTGAAGCATACACGGCAATAGGTAGACTCACGCATAATAATGCTAAAGCCTGTTTTACAGGATAAAATTTCATTGTTAAAACTCATTTATAAAATTATCAGAAACACAAATTCAATAGAGTTTTGTGTTGTAGTTGATTATTTGCTAATTAAAATGAATTAAACGATGGGAGGACGTAAATCAGGGGATAAATGTGTAGAAATGTATTTATGTTTGAAAAAGAAGTTTTGTTCTTTACCGTACAGAGCATAAAAAACGAGTGAATTATTGGTTAAATCAGCACAGCTAACGCCATGACAGTAGCAACAATGGTCATTACTTTCTTGGTTTGTTTGTTCGTTAGTTTGCGTATTACTGACATAGTTAACAGAAGTAAGGTTGTGTTCAGTTGTTATTTTATTATAAAAATAGTCTGTTTCGGTAAACTCTGTATTTGGCTGATGAAATTTTGCCGCATCGGCAATAGCATCCACTGATTGCAAAGCAATTAGCGCTATTAACAGAAACATTAAAACTCGTTGAAGCATTTAGCATTCCCAAACAGTTTTTATAATTAGGATGAAGATGAGCAGAACAACTAAACAGGTGGTTAAGTTGTGACTTTCTTTCATTGAGCACGCAAAGTAGCAAAGGTAAATTTTTTTGTAAAGATAAATGTGAACTTCCTTTTTACTTTTTAATTATTATTGCCTTTTTTTAATTATTTGATTGACCTTATACCTACTACAGGGTTTATAATTGAGAATAGTTATCATTTAACCTTTTTAGGAATACATTGCGATGAGCCGTTTTTCATCTGTCTTATTTGTTAGTCTTTTTGTTTTATGCACTTGGTCAAGCTTGTCACAAGCTAGTCAGCTTGATGCACAAAATACAAATAACTCTAATCAACCATCAACTAGTCAACTTTTAACGACTCAAAGTAACGAACAAGCTCAACTTAGGCAACTAAGTCAATTAGCTGAATATGTTGGCGTTGATTATGCGGCGGCGGTTAATCAGGGAAAAATAATCAATAACGATGAATACCAAGAAATGCAGGGATTTTCCGAATTAATTGTTAATAAAACATCTATGCTTAAGGTGGCAAATCAGCCTCTACTTTTAACGCAAGCACAGCATTTAAAACAAGCGGTAAAAGAAAAAGCACCATTAACCGATATTAGACAATTGGCCTCAACATTACGAAGAACTTTAGTCAGGTTAATGCCAACAATTGTATTTCCTCAACGGTTATTATCAGAAGATGATACTCAAGCACTATTTCAAACTAATTGCGCCGACTGTCATGGTGCTACAGGCCAAGGAAATGGAATTTTAGCAAAACAACTTAACCCTGAACCCACAAACTTTACCGATAAAAATCGTGCTTTAAACCGTTCTTTATTAGGATTGTTTGACGCTATTTCAAATGGCTTAGAGAACACTGCAATGCCAGCATTTACTCAACTGAAAGAGCAGCAACGTTGGTCTTTAGCCTTTTATGTTGGCAGCTTAGCTTTTAAAAACAATAAAAAGACTAAAAGTGATATTAACGTTAACACCTACCCTAGTATGGCTGACTGGGTGCATTATAGCCCAAGTCAAATAACGAAAGAATCAACACAGTTAACGCTGCAACAAATTGAACTATTAAGAGCACAACCTTTAAGATTATTTAGTCAACAGCCAAAACCAATAACTGTTGCTCAAAACCAATTGCATAACGCTATAAATGCCTACAAAAAAAATAATTACGCAGAAGCAAGTACCTTGGCAGTGAGTGCCTATTTAGACGGATTTGAGTTAGTTGAAAAGAGCTTAGATGCACGTGATAGCAAATTAAGAAAAAGCATTGAAATAAATTTAATCGGTTTACGCCAATTTATTGGACGTTCAGGTAACGACGCACAACTTTTTGAACTTACAGACAAGGTGTTTACTCAACTTAGTCAAGCTGAGCAACTTTTAACGCAAGGATCGTTATCAAATACAGCATTGTTTAGTGCTAGCTTAGTTATTTTACTACGCGAAGGGCTTGAAGCTTTATTGGTAGTTATTGCTTTAATGACCGTGTTGGTACGCACCAAACGTAAAAACGCATTAAAATATATTCATATTGGTTGGATAACCGCATTAGTTGCGGGTATTGCAACATGGGCGCTAGCGCAAACATTAATTAGCATTAGTGGTGCGAGCCGAGAGGTTATGGAAGGCGTTGCATCATTTATTGCCGCTATTATGTTGTTATATGTGGGCATATGGATGCACAGTAAAACCAACGCCCAACAATGGAATAATTATATTCAAAAACATGTTAATAGCCATATACAAGCAGGCACACTTTGGGGACTAACGTCATTATCATTTATTGCCGTTTACAAAGAAATATTTGAAACGGTACTGTTTTACCAATCATTACTAACACAAGCATCGTCGGTTCAATATTCAGTTGTTGTAAGTGGCTTTATTATCGGCTGTATTATATTGGCAATTGTTGCATGGGCTTTATTGAAATACTCAGTGAAGTTGCCTATCGCTAAATTTTTCTCAGCAACGACTTATTTATTATTGGCCTTAGCTTTTATTTTAATGGGCAAAGCGATATCTGCTTTACAAGAAGCGGCGATGTTAGCAATTTCTCCTTTACCCATTCATATAGAGGTCAGCTGGATTGGAATTGGTTCAACATGGCAAGGGCTGTTAGCACAAATCGCCGTTATTGCTTTTTTTGTTGTTTATTTTTATAGCAGTAAATTAAAGCTCAAAAGTAATGTTCAAAATTAATCAATTATAACTCAAGCCATGGTTCAACTAGCTATGTTTAACTGAGCTTGAATTAGGATAATAAGCCGCTATGTTTTGCAAAATACCACATTCATTCACGGCTTTATCTTCTGAACAACTTTTACTGAGTGTTTTTAACTCTTTACGTAAATCTTTTAATTAATAAATACGATGTTTAACTTGCGCTATATGTGTATTCATCACCAGATTAATTGAATTACAGCTATTGTCTGTGTTTTTTCTTAAGCTAACTAGTTTTCTGATTTCGGCTAAAGACAAATTTAATGAACGACATCGTTTTATGAATAAATACTACTGAATGGTTTGTTATATAAGAAAAAATCACCTTCACTCAACAGCAAATAACAATTGCTCTTTTCGTAATAATGAATAGTTTGAATGGAACTGCCTGACAGCTTTACCAGTTCACCTATTTTCATTATGCGCGCCTTTGCGCCACAAGAAAATCTTGTACCAGTATTGATTTATTTGTGTGTGACTTTTTCTAGTGAATAGTCACAATTGCTCAAAACCCACCTATTAGCAATTTCGAGGGGATGGGCGCAAAACCCCTAAACCGCTACTTACAAAAAAAATTAAGAGCAGGTAAACACTACGTCTAGTGGTTGGTTCCTCTAAGTGGACAACCCTTATTTACGTACAGCATCGCTGTAGGTTATGTGTATCAAGGGCTTTAGACGAACATTGGACTTTTCGCTGAAATGGGCACAAAACCCCTATATCGGCGGGTAACTTCACCTAAAAGAGCCAGTGATTCGACCTGACGATTGGCGTCGATAACAGACCGACTGTACGATATTAGGTCTTGCCGGGCAGAGCGCTTGCCGCCCATTTCGATGACCGAAGATAATGCCACTGTCAATTCCGAACCACCAATCCCAGTAAAATTTCCAGTTCCCCCAATATTGGAGGCATCAAAGCCCAACTCAAATGCTGGTCGCAACTGTGCCGTTTGAGCTTGCCCTTTTAGAGCCGCATAGCGGAAGGGAAAGACTTTTAAACTTGGATTTTGTGATAGTGAACGTTGTATGGCATTCGCTAACGTCAGCGTTTTATCCGCTGGTGCCGCATTAAGCCATGATGGAAAAAGAAAAAAGAATAAACTAAACAGAATATAACGATTTCTAATAATACGTTTATTCCACGCGCCAAAGCATGACGCTGTGTACATTGGTAACATGTGATAGATCCTACTTATTTAAGATAATACATACCGAGCATTGCAATGATGGCAATACATGGGACAAACTTAATCAGTAAAATCAGGCTATTGGAGGGCGGTACAGTGATGACGAAGGGGCTGAAGAAATAGGAGCAAGATAATTGAAATGTAACAGACTATTGTGAGTAAATTTCGGCTGTTCGATATTGGCAGCTAGATAAAAATGCCCATGGCAGCCATGCAGATGACAATGAAGGAAATCATAAGTTGATACATCTTGAACAATCGGATCAGTAGCATCCTGAGTGTTTGCTTTTACCGAGGATACGCCATCGGAGTAATTCATAGTAAAATGGACAGTGGCAGAATCATCTACAGGATGTACGTCCATCATTGCCGTCATAGATTGCATTACAACCAATACTAACAATATATAAGACAATATATTTCGACTTACACTCAAATCCCGCAACCCAACGAAAGACAATCAACGACACTTATCATAACATTTTTATTAGTACATTCAATACATCCCCCAGCCTTTCCCTCAATGATTGGTTTATAAAATACAATCAGGAAGTGCTGGAATAGCACATCATCCACTCTTGCAGATAGCTTATCCGCTTGATCAGGTCACAATATAATATAGATAGTAAACGATGATTTTACTGCTTAGCCAATTGCACACAATTACGTCCAGCCGCTTTGGCTTTATATAAAGCTTGGTCGGCGGCTTTCATGACATCTTCAAACTCAGTTAACTGGTTATCCCGTTCGGCGATACCAAAACTGGCGGTAACAAAAACTTCCTGACGCTTGGTACTCGCTGCCCCATTACGACCTTTGGCATTGTTCTGCTCACGCCCGGTTCCACGTAATAAAAACGGTCTGGCACCAATCGCTTCACGCACTTCTTCGACAAACACTTTGGCTTGTTGTGCAGTTTTATGTTGAAACACAATGGTAAATTCTTCACCACCATAACGGAACGCTTTACCTCCACCGCTCACTTCATCGACGCAGGTTGCCACCATCTTCAACACCTGATCGCCCACTTCATGGCCGTATTTATCATTGAAGCGTTTGAACTTGTCCACATCGCCCATCACCACCGTATATTTTTTACCCAGCGTGGCGGTATGTTGCATTAACGCCCGACGACCTTTAATGCCGGTTAATTCATCTTTAAAGGCCATATTGTAACTATCATGCAGAATTAATACGCAAAAGGCGGCTGCTAATAGACTTAACATTAATTGCGGTAATAATTGGCCAAAATATAACATCATGCCGGTGACACTTAAAGTCACCAACATCAGTGCCGCATGACGATTAGTGGGTTTTAAGGTAAAGCGTACCAAGCCGATAAATTGCACAATTAACATTAACAGCACTTCCGCACCATTAAATTTAAGCGCTTTTACCGTAGTCGACTGTTGAAAAAGTTGAGTCAACCAAGGCATAGAAAGGCTTTGCAAATACATGCTGGTTAAGATAACCGCACTACAACTGGCAACCATTACCGACACACTGGCAGCCAATCCATAAACACTAAAACCGCGATCCCGTTCCCATAATAATCCCACCATACTGCTAATCAGCACTAGCGGTAAAAAATGTTGAACCTGTTCAACCGTTAAATAGGCGGTGGGAATACTGCCCACATATAGGCTGGCAAATAACAAGCAAGAGGCGATAAATAAGCGACTATGACCAAATTGCATCGCCATAATGGCAGCAATAATCAGTAATGAATGGGGTAGCCACTGCAATTTTTGCAAATATTGGCCAACCATAATAGGTAAGTTATCAATACAAACGATGAGCAGGACAATAAAAATCAACTGACCGAATAAGGATTTCAGTGCAAATTTAGCGGTATCAACAAAATCCAAGTGAGCCCCTTATTTAGAACTTTATATTGCTAGAGGTAAAGGCAGTGTCGTTATGGTGCCAGATTGTAGCGGCAATTCATCAATGTGTTTGAAAAAATTTCATACTCTTCAGGTGTTTGTCATACCATAAACCAATAAATAGCGACTATATGATTGGCTCTCATATAGTCGCCATAAGGATTTACTATTGTCCTGAATTAGACCAGGTATCTCGCAGACCGACGGTACGATTAAAAATCAACTTGTCGTCTGAACAATGTTTGTCTTTGCAAAAATACCCGGTTCGTTCAAATTGTACTGCTTTATCTTGTTCAAGCTTCAACAATGCCGGTTCAACAATACCCTGCATGATCTGCAATGAGTCGGGATTAATCGCTGCTACAAAATCCTCTTCGGCTGACGGATTAGGTACGGTAAATAAACGATCATAAAGACGAATTTCAGCCGGAATCCCCTGCTCGGCACTGACCCAATGAATGACGCCCTTGGCTTTACGGCCATCAGCAGGATCTTTCCCCAAAGTGTCGGCATCATAAGTACAATAGATAGTGGTTATTTCGCCATTTTCATCTTTATCAACCCGATTGGCTTTAATGAAATAAGCGTTACGTAAACGTACTTCTTTATCCAGTACCAGTCGTTTGAATTTCTTATTTGCTTCTTCTCGGAAATCTTCCCGTTCGATATACAATTCACGAGTAAATGGCACCTCTCGAGTTCCCTGACTTTCATCGTTGGGATGATTAGGTGCAATCAATGTTTCTCGCTTATCTTGTGGATAATTTTCAATGATCACCTTAACCGGATCCAACACCGCCATCGCTCGTGGTGCGTTTTCGTTGAGATCATCTCGAATACAGGCTTCTAGCATGCCCATCTCAACCATATTATCCATTTTGGTGACGCCAATACGTTTACAAAATTCACGAATAGATGCTGGCGTATACCCTCTGCGTCTTAATCCAGCAATGGTTGGCATACGGGGGTCATCCCAACCTTCAACATGTTCTTCGGTAACCAGCTGGATCAATTTACGCTTACTTAATACGGTATATTCCAGATTGAGACGAGAAAACTCGTACTGGCGTGGCACTGTATCAATCCTGATATTTTCCAGTACCCAGTCATAAAGACGACGGTTATCCTGAAATTCCAGTGTGCACAATGAATGGGTAATCCCTTCCAGTGCATCGGAAATACAGTGAGTAAAGTCGTACATAGGGTAAATACACCACTGATCACCGGTTTGATGGTGATGAGCAAATTTTACCCGATACAAAACCGGATCACGCATACACATAAAGGGCGATGCCATGTCAATCTTCGCCCGCAGACTGCAATGACCTTCAGCATATTCACCGTTTTTCATTTTTTCAAAGTGAACCAGGTTTTCTGCAACTGAAGTATCCCGATAAGGGCTATTTTTACCAGGCTGTTTTAGGGTACCACGCAACTCGCGCACGGTTTCCTGATTGGAAAAGTCCACATAAGCTAAGCCCTTCTCAATCAATTCAACGGCAAACTGATGCAGTTGAGGAAAGTAATTGGACGAATAACAAATCTCACCATCCCAATGGAATCCTAACCATTCCACGTCATGTTTAATCGAGTTAACGTAATCGATATCTTCTTTTTCAGGGTTAGTATCGTCAAAACGTAAATTACATTGCCCTTGATAATCCTGTGCCAAGCCAAAGTTCAGGCAAATAGACTTCGCATGGCCAATATGCAAATAACCATTAGGCTCAGGTGGAAAACGAGTATGAATAGCTTGATGTACCCCGTTAGCTAAATCCTTATCAATGATTTGACGAATAAAATTGGTCGGACGATTCTCAGTCTCGGCCATACAGGCAACCCCTTATGAAAAATAAATAAAAATAATCGCGCTTATCATACCAGCAATCGCTGTCTTTCAGCATTAAAAAACCCGCAATTAAGCGGGCTTTTTCAATTTACTACACGGTGACTCTGCAATCAGAGCCACTGTGAGTCACAGGTTGTTTTACCAACCGGTGACTTCGCGCAATGCTTTACCGATCTCAGCTAATGAACGTACGGTTTTAACACCCGCCGCTTCAAGAGCTTTAAATTTATCGTCAGCAGTACCTTTACCACCCGCGATAATCGCGCCAGCATGACCCATACGCTTACCTTCAGGTGCAGTTACCCCAGCAATGTATGAAACCACAGGCTTGGTGACGTTTTCTTTTATGAATGCTGCCGCTTCTTCTTCTGCGGTTCCACCAATTTCACCGATCATTACGATGGCTTCAGTTTTAGGATCGTCCTGGAACATGCGCAGAATATCAATAAAGTTAGAACCCGGAATAGGATCACCACCAATACCAACACAAGTAGACTGGCCAAAACCTTCATCAGTCGTCTGTTTTACCGCTTCATAAGTCAATGTACCAGAACGGGAAACGATACCGACTTTTCCTGGCTTATGAATATGACCAGGCATGATACCAATCTTACATTCTCCTGGAGTAATCACTCCTGGGCAGTTAGGACCAATCATGCGAATCCCTTTGCTATCCACATACTCTTTAACATACAGCATGTCGATAGTCGGGATACCTTCGGTAATACAAACAATCAATTCGATACCGGCATCAGCGGCTTCTACGATTGAATCTTTACAGAAAGGTGCAGGTACATAAATAACAGTCGCTGTCGCACCCGTTGCTTCAACCGCTTCACGAACGGTATTAAAAACAGGCAAGCCCAAGTGAGTCGTTCCGCCTTTACCAGGCGTAACACCACCAACCATTTGCGTTCCGTAAGCGATAGCTTGTTCGGAATGGAAAGTCCCCTGACCACCAGTGAAACCCTGACAGATAACTTTGGTATCTTTATTAATTAATACTGACATTATTTGCCCTCCGCTGCTTTAACAACTTGTTGAGCCGCGTCAGTCAAACTGCTTGCAGCAATGATATCAAGGCCAGATTTAGCCAATACGTCACGGCCTAATTCAGCGTTAGTACCTTCAAGACGTACCACAACAGGCACGTTTACACCGACTTCTTTAACGGCACCGATAATACCTTCGGCAATCATGTCACAACGTACGATACCACCGAAAATATTAACCAATACCGCTTTCACATTGTCATCAGACAAAATGATTTTGAATGCTTCGGCAACACGTTCTTTGGTTGCACCACCACCAACATCAAGGAAGTTAGCCGGTTTGCCACCGTGCAGGTTTACAATATCCATGGTTCCCATGGCCAAACCAGCACCGTTAACCATACAACCTACGTTGCCATCAAGAGCAACATAGTTCAGCTCCCACTTGGCTGCATCGGCTTCACGTTGGTCTTCTTGTGAAGGATCGTGCATTTCCTGTAACTTAGGCTGGCGGTACATAGCGTTACTATCGATAGCTAATTTCGCATCCAGACAGTGCAAGTTACCGTCAGTCTTGATAACCAATGGATTCACTTCAATTAAGGCAACATCCAAGTCTTCAAACATTTTCGCCAGACCCATAAAGATCGTGGTGAATTGACGAATTTGAACGCCTTTAAGGCCTAATTTGAAAGCGATTTCGCGCGCTTGATACGGCTGAGCACCGACTAAAGGATCGACTTCAGCTTTAAGGATTTTTTCTGGTGTTTCTTCTGCTACTTTCTCAATTTCAACACCACCTTCAGTAGACGCCATAAATACGATACGACGGCTACCACGATCTACTACTGCACCTAAATACAGTTCTTGATCGATATCAGTACAAGACTCTACCAAAATTTTGGTAACTGGTTGTCCAGCTTCATCTGTCTGATAAGTCACCAAATTTTTACCCAACCACTGTTGAGCAAAAGATCTGATTTCTTCTTTATTCTTGACCAGCTTTACACCACCCGCCTTGCCGCGGCCACCTGCGTGTACCTGACATTTTACGACCCATTCGTCACCGCCAATACGTTCTGCGGCATCGATTGCTGCTTGAGGACTGTCAGCAGCATAACCTTGAGATACGGGTAAACCATATTCAGCAAAAAGCTGCTTACCCTGATATTCATGCAAATTCATGGTGTATTATCCGTTTTCCGATGAACCAATTTAAACACCCTCAATGGGGTTTTACCTTGATTCCATTACGACAAAAAAGCTGCCAAGGCAGCTTGAATCAAACCGCCGGGAATTATAGTCATTACCCGGCGTAAGTGGTAGCCAAAACACATTATTTATTGGCTCAATTATTCAGAATAATCCTAAAAGATGATTATCTTCGACTAAATTGTTTCGTTACACATCCAACAACAAGCGAGTTGGATCTTCTAGCATTTCTTTTACGGTGACCAAGAAGCCCACCGACTCTTTACCATCAATAATTCGATGATCATAAGATAATGCTAAATACATCATTGGTAAAATTTCAACTTTACCGTTAACCGCCATTGGACGATCCTGAATTTTATGCATTCCCAGAATAGCGCTTTGTGGTGGATTGATAATCGGAGTAGACATCAATGAACCAAATACGCCGCCATTGGTAATGGTAAAGTTACCACCCTGTAAATCATCCATAGATAATTTACCGTCACGGCCTTTCAGTGCCAGCGCTTTGATACCTTTTTCAACACCGGCAACCGATAACTGATCACAGTCACGTAATACCGGTGTTACCAGACCACGAGGTGTAGATACCGCAATCGAAATGTCGAAGTAGTTATGATAACAAATATCATCACCGTCAATAGAGGCATTCACTTCAGGGAAACGTTTTAATGCTTCAGTCACCGCTTTAACATAGAAAGACATAAAGCCAAGACGAATATCATGACGTTTTTCAAACGCTTCCTGATATTGCTTACGCAAATCCATAATGGGCTTCATGTTCACTTCATTAAAAGTGGTTAACATGGCGGTAGAGTTTTTCGCTTCTAATAAACGGTTGGCAATCGTTTTACGTAAACGGGTCATTGGAACACGTTTTTCGGTACGATCAGCCAAACCGGCAACTGGTTCCGCGCTAGCGCTATCCGAGGACTTGGCAGCAGGCTTGCTGTCGGATGACTTAAGATGTTTTTCCACATCTTCTTTAGTCACACGGCCACCTTTTCCACTGCCTTTTATAGCAGCAGCATCAATCCCTTTTTCCGCTAATAAACGACGTACAGACGGGCTTAACGCATCATTGTCATTTTCATCAGAACCTTTATCGGGATCCGAAGCACCTTTATCATCTTTAGCGTCGGATTTAGTCGCCCCCGCCCCACTGGTAAATTTACCAATAACCTGTTCGGCATTAACCGTGTCACCTTCTTGGGCAAGAATTTCTGATAATGAGCCATCTGCAGGTGCGACAACTTCAAGCACCACTTTATCGGTCTCGATATCAACCAGATTTTGATCTCTGGATACGGCTTCACCTGGCTGCACATGCCACGTTGCAATTGTTGCGTCTGCCACAGATTCGGGCAGCACCGGTACCTTAATTTCCACTGACTCACCTTTGCTACTATTAGTACTTTTACTGGATGGCTCATCTTTTTCAGATGAACTGTCTGAACTATCAGAACTGTCTGAACTATCTTTACTAGATGATGATGATTTACTTTCACCTGCTTCAAAATGAGCAACAATCTGCTCAGCAAGTACCGTATTACCTTCACCTTCCAATATTTCCGTAATCGTACCATTAGCCGGTGCGACAACTTCTAATACGACTTTATCGGTTTCAATATCAACCAGATTTTGATCTCTGGACACCTGCTCACCGGGTTTAACATGCCAAGTGGCGATTGACGCATCGGCAACAGATTCCGGCAAAACGGGCACTTTAATTTCAATCGTCATTATTTGGTCCCTTGATTAATGGTTAATGCATTTTCTACCAATGTTTTTTGTTGCTGATTATGCACTGATATATAACCAACCGCAGGTGATGCTGAGGCTTCACGGCCAGCATACGTTAATTTGGCACCTTCAGGAATTGACGCCCAGAAATTATGTTGCATGCAATACCATGCACCTTGGTTTTGAGGTTCTTCCTGACACCATACCCAATCTTTAACATGCTGATAATCGGCCAGAGCCTTTTCAATATCAACATGAGGGAAAGGATACAGTTGTTCAATACGGATAATTGCCACATCAGTCTGTTCGTCTTTACGACGTTGTTCTAATAAATCGTAATAAACCTTACCAGAACACATAACCACTCGTTTAACCTGCTTCGCATCGATTTCATCAATCTCGCCAATCACGTTATGGAATACACCTTCCGCTAGTTCTTCCAGACTGGATACTGCTAAGGAATGGCGTAAAAGTGATTTTGGCGACATAACAATTAGCGGGCGACGCATGGGACGAACGACCTGACGACGGATCATGTTATACACCTGAGCTGGTGTTGAAGGCACGCATACTTGCATGTTGTGGTCGGCACAAAGCTGTAAAAAGCGTTCTAAACGCGCTGAACTATGCTCTGGTCCCTGTCCTTCGTAGCCATGCGGTAATAATAGGGTCAAACCACACAACCGCCCCCATTTCTGCTCACCTGAGCTTAAGAATTGGTCAATAACAACTTGAGCACCATTGGCGAAGTCACCAAATTGAGCTTCCCAAATCGTTAAAGCCCCCGGCTCGGCTGTGGCATAACCATACTCAAACGCCAACACGGCTTCTTCGGACAATACCGAGTCATAAATTTCAATCGGGCCTTGCTTATCACTCATATGTTGCAGAGGCATATAAGTCGAAGCATCTGTTTGATTATGAATAACTGCATGTCGATGGAAGAAGGTACCACGGCCAGAATCTTGACCCGTAAAACGGATCCGCGATCCCTGTTCAACAATTGAGGCATAAGCCAATATTTCTGCACAGCCCCAATCAAGTGGTTTTTCACCACTAATCATTGAAATGCGGTCTTGATATAATTTTGCAACACGCGCCTGTAATTTCACATTTTCAGGATAACTACAAACCTTATTGCCCAGTTCCTTAATTTGCTCAACACTCAATGATGCATCATAAGGTACGGTCCACTCTTGACCAATATAAGGAGACCAGTCGACCGAATGCTCAGTCATTGGACGCCATTCTTCTACGACACAGGCACCATGATCAAGTGCTGAACGATAATCGGCAATCAGCTTGTCAATTTCATGTTGGCTAATAGTATTTTCAGCCAGCAGCTGCTGGGCATACAGTTCGCGCGGGACTGGATGTTTTTTGATCTTTTTATACATCAACGGTTGAGTTGCATCGGGTGTATCGGCTTCGTTATGGCCGTGACGACGATAACAAACCAAGTCAATCATCACATCTCGTTTAAACTTGTTACGGTAATCCAACGCCAACTGTGTAACAAAAATAACCGCTTCAGGATCATCCGCATTAACATGGAAAATAGGCGCCTGCACCATTTTGGCTATATCGGTACAGTATTGAGTTGAACGGGTATCTTCTTTATTGGAGGTGGTAAATCCAACCTGATTATTAATAACAATACGTACCGTTCCACCCACAGAGAAACCACGGGTTTGGGACATATTAAAGGTTTCTTGCACCACACCTTGACCGGCAATGGCTGAGTCACCATGGATAGTAATAGGTAATACGGTTGAACCATCATTGCACTGACGACGATCCAGACGTGCTCTTACCGAGCCAATAACCACTGGGTTGACGATTTCAAGATGCGATGGGTTAAAGGCCAACGCCAAATGTAAATCACCGCCAGGCGTAGCAAAGTCAGAAGAATAACCAGCGTGATATTTAACATCACCTGAACTAAGCGATTCATCATGTTTACCGGAAAACTCATCAAATAATACTGACGGGTTTTTTCCTAATACGTTGACTAATACGTTCAAGCGTCCACGGTGAGCCATGCCAATAACCACTTCTTTAGCGCCATTGACTCCCGCGTGACTAATTAGGCTTTTCAACATTGGAATTAACGCATCTCCACCTTCCAGAGAAAAACGTTTTGCCCCCGGGAACTTGGAACCGAGGTACTTTTCCATACCATCTGCGGCAATTAATCCTTTAAGAATTGAAATTTTGCTATCACGACTGAATTCTGGCTTAGCCTGTACCGATTCAATACGCTGCTGTAACCAACGCTTTTGCTCAGTGTTGGTGATATGCATATATTCAGCCCCAATCGAACTGCAGTAGGTTCGATTTAATGACTTGAACAACTCACCTAATGGCATAGTTTCTTTACCTACGGCATAAGAACCTACGCTAAAAACAGAGTCGAAATCTTGCTCGGTTAATTCATGATGAGAAAGCTCCAGATCTCTTACCCGTTCTTGTTTCCACAAATCAAGAGGATCAAGATTGGCTTGTTCATGACCGCGGAAGCGATAAGCATTAATAAGTTGTAAAACTTTAACTTGCTTGGCATCGGAGGCATTTGCGGTTGCCGGAGCGGAAGTGCGTCCCAAAGGACCAAGTTGAGCCATTTTCTTAAACAACTCGCGCACATCACTATGATTGGTTTCTATCTCTACACCCTCTAAACGAGGAAGTTGATCGAAGATGTCGCGCCATTGCGGCTCCACATCTTGTGGATTTTCAAGATAGGCTTCGTAAATTTCTTCTATGTAAGCTGCGTTACCACCAGCCATGTAGGATGATTCCCACCATGCTTTCATCGCGCTTTTTTGCATTGCTGTCCCTTAATCAGATCAAGACAAACCGGCCTTCCGGTTTGTCTAACTAAGAACATTAAATAGTTTCAGTAGACGTTTGCCTACATCCTTCATACAGCTATCTATACCGACCGTTGTAACAACATCGATTTAATTTTCCCGATGGCTTTAGTCGGATT
Organism: Neptunicella sp.; assembly: GCF_048268085.1. Classification (NCBI taxonomy): domain Bacteria; kingdom Pseudomonadati; phylum Pseudomonadota; class Gammaproteobacteria; order Alteromonadales; family Alteromonadaceae; genus Neptunicella; species Neptunicella sp. The sequence goes on from NZ_JBLWWF010000004.1 coordinate 143,396, forward strand.
TAGATTTTTCGGACAAACACTCACACAATTCATAATACCGTGGCATCTGAATACACTAAACGCATCATCCAGTTCATTTAAACGTTGTTCTGTTGCAGTATCACGGCTATCCGCCAGGAACCGGTAAGCATGTAATAAACCTGCAGGTCCGATAAACTTATCCGGATTCCACCAGAATGACGGACAAGATGTCGAGCAACATGCACATAAAATACATTCGTACAAACCGTCTAACTTTTCACGCTCTTCTGGTGACTGAAGATACTCACGAGCCGGAGGCTGAGTATTATCATTAATCAAATAAGGCTTAATTTTTTCATACTGCTGATAGAACTGGCTCATATCAACCACTAAATCACGTACGACAGGTAACCCGGGTAAAGGTCGTATGACAATTTTACCTTTGCCCAATGCTGACAATGGGGTAATACAGGCCAAGCCGTTTTTACCATTTAAATTCATGCCGTCAGAACCGCACACCCCTTCCCGGCATGAACGTCTGAATGATAGTGTTGGATCCTGCTCTTTAAGCAAAATCAACGCATCCAGAACCATCATGTCCTGACCTTCGTTGACTTGCAGAGTATAGTCCTGCATGCGAGGAGCATTATCTACATCAGGATTATAACGATAAATTGAAAATGTCAATTTCATCTGATTTAGCTCCTATTAATAAGTACGGGCTTTCGGAGGGAAAGCATCGCGACTGACAGGTGACATATTCACATTACGCTTAAGCATCGACTCAGTTTGAGGCGCATAGATACTGTGACATAACCAATCATCATCATTTCGATCCGGGAAGTCGATACGACTATGAGCACCACGACTTTCGGTACGGAAATTCGCCGCAACCGCCGTTGCATATGCGGTTTCCATCAAGTTGTCTAATTCCAGACATTCAATACGTTGTGTATTGAAATCACTACTCTTGTCGTCAAGACGTGCTGATTTCAAACGTTCACGAATTTCTTTCAGTTCAGCCAAACCGGTTGCCATCGCTTCACCTTCCCGGAATACAGAGAAGTTAAGCTGCATACACTGTTGCATATCCTTACGAATTTGCTCTGGGCTTTCACCTTTACCGGCTTCAGAACTTTCCCAACGATTAAAGCGGGATAGAGACTGTTCAAGATCGGATGCTGACGCGTCAGCTTGTGGGCCAATTTCATTTAACGCATCGGCCAAGTGCAACCCGGTTGCGCGACCAAATACGACTAAGTCAAGTAATGAATTACCACCTAAACGGTTGGCACCATGCACAGATACACAAGCAATTTCACCACAGGCAAATAAGCCGTTAATTGGCGTTTCTTTACCATTGGCATCAATGCTCAAGGCTTGACCATTTACGTTAGTTGGAATTCCGCCCATCATATAGTGACAAGTTGGAATAACTGGAATCGGTTCTTTAACCGGATCAACGTGAGCAAAGGTACGAGATAATTCACACACACCCGGTAAGCGAGATTCAAGCACTTCTTTACCTAAGTGATCTAGCTTCAATTTCAGATGAGGTCCCCAAGGACCGTCACATGCTCGCCCTTCACGAATTTCAGTAATCATTGAACGGGCAACGACATCGCGACTGGCTAAATCTTTCGCATTCGGAGCATAACGCTCCATAAAGCGCTCGCCATCTTTATTCAGCAGATAACCGCCCTCACCACGACAACCTTCAGTAACTAGCACGCCCGCTCCGGCAATACCGGTTGGATGGAACTGCCACATTTCCATATCTTGCACCGGTACACCAGCGCGTAAGGCCATCCCCACACCATCACCAGTATTGATGTGTGCGTTGGTTGTTGAGGCATAAATACGACCAGCTCCGCCGGTAGCAAGCACCACGGCTTTGGATTTAAAGTAAACAACTTGTCCGGTTTCCATATCGATTGCTGTACAACCGACCACGTCACCTTGCTGATTTTTAACTAAATCCAGGGCATACCATTCGCTAAATACCTTAGTTTTATTTTTAACGTTTTGCTGATACAACAAATGCAGCATCGCGTGACCAGTACGATCCGCTGCTGCGGCGGTACGAGCAGCTTGCTCTCCACCAAATTCTTTAGATTGACCACCGAAAGGACGCTGATAAACACGACCATTTTCAAAACGTGAAAAAGGCAGTCCCATATTTTCTAATTCAATAATGGCTTCAGGACCGGTTTTACACATATATTCAATCGCGTCCTGGTCACCAATAAAATCGGAGCCTTTGACGGTGTCATACATATGCCATTCCCAGTTATCGTCATGGGCGTTACCTAAAGCGACTGTAATACCACCTTGCGCAGACACAGTATGAGAACGAGTCGGAAATACTTTGGATAATAAGGCACAGGATTTACCTGATTCGGAAATTTGTAACGCTGCGCGCATACCCGCGCCACCGGCGCCGATAACGACGGCATCAAACTCATGTACAGGAATACTCACTTAAACACCCCACAATACAAATAAACCCACTACGCTATAACCAAACGCCAGCAAGTTTAATAAAAACTGAATAGTAGCCCTTAGACCCGGATTTTTAACATAATCGGTTAATACCTGCCAAAGACCAATGCGAACATGGATCATAATCGATACCAATGTTGCAAATGTGAATACTTTCATCCACAAAGAGGCAAACAAGCCTTGCCATATTTCGAAGGTAATTGTTGGTGTAGTAAGGAAGAAGCACAACATATATATTGTGAAGGCAAAAATAACCAATGCGGTTGTACGCAATGAAACAAAATCTTGTACACCATTACGTTTGAGAGCGGCCTGATTTGTTACCATAGTATTACCCCAACAACGACAGTTAACACGACCCATAAAACAATAATGGCTTTAGCGCTATTATTACCCGAGTCAAGTTCTTCCCAATGTCCTAAATCCATCACCATATGACGTAACCCACCCAAAACATGGTAAGTCAGTGCAGAAATGGTTCCTACAGTAATTATTTTTCCAAACCAGCTGGTCATGCATTGCTGTACGCAAAGAAAACCATCTGCTGAAGAAACTGATACCGCCCAAGCACCAATTACGAAAATTAGTGCAAAAAATAATGCCACACCAGTAGCACGATGGAGGATAGAGGATACAGCAGCTGGCGGAAAACTAATCGTATTAATTTGTAAATTTACTGGTCTTTGCTTTTTCACGATTTGTTGCCTGTTTAGTCCTATTCGAACTGGTTATTTTCATTATCATCAAAAATAAGTAAATCTTATTTTCAACACCTGAAGGTTGTTCAGTCAAATGATTGATTAAAGCTATAAATAGTCAACTATACTGGAAACTATTCCGCTTCAGCTCAATCAGCGAAAGTATATCCAGCCATGTGACTAAATACAATTTTTGTTCCAAATTAGATAGTTACAAATTGGCCTTTAAACAACAAATGCACAAATAATAATCGAAAATTCATTAAAATTGACTTCGCACTGCTTTATCAGTACAAATAGCGGCTATTTTTAATAGCTTAGACCACAGAAAAATTCTGAAGGAGAGCAACAAATGGCAGATAATAAAGCCACCTTGACGGTTGGTGGCAAGGAACTAGACCTCCCTGTACTAACCGGAACCGCTGGGCACCCAGTAATAGATATTCGTAGTTTGGGCGCGAACGGTTACTTTACTTTTGATCCTGGTTTTATGGCCACCGGCTCTTGTGAGTCAGAAATAACTTATATCGATGGTGCTGAAGGCATTCTATTACATCGGGGTTACTCGATCGAAGAATTGGCTCGTGAAGCCGATTACCTTGAAGTGTGCTACATGTTGTTACATGGTGAAGCGCCAAATTCAGAGCAATATGCCGAGTTTAAACAAACCATCACTCACCACACATTAATCCATGATCAAATCAATAATTTCTTCCGTGGATTCCGTCGTGATGCCCACCCAATGGCAATGTTATGTGGCACTGTCGGGGCAATGGCCTCTTTCTATCACGATGACCTGAATATTACTGATGCGGACCAACGTTTACGTAGCGCGTATCGTCTGGTTGCCAAAATGCCAACTTTGGTTGCCATGTGTTACAAATACAACATTGGACAACCCTTTGTTTATCCAAGCAATAAACTGTCCTATGCAGAAAACTTCTTAAACATGATGTTCTCTGTACCGGCTGAACCGTACAAAATCAGTCCAGCAGTGGCCAGAGCGGTAGATAGAATTTTCACTTTACACGCTGACCATGAGCAAAATGCATCAACCTCGACGGTTCGTTTAGCAGGTTCTTCAGGTGCGAATCCTTATGCTTGTATTGCCGCAGGTGTAGCTTCTTTGTGGGGACCGGCTCACGGCGGTGCGAACGAAGCCTGTCTGAACATGTTACAAGAAATTGGCAGCGTTGATCGTATTCCAGAGTTTATCAACAAAGCCAAGGATAAAAATGATCCGTTCCGTCTGATGGGCTTTGGTCATCGGGTTTATAAAAACTTCGATCCACGTGCCACTGTCATGCGCGAAAGCTGCCACGAAGTATTGGCAGAACTAAATATTGATGATCCTTTGCTAGAAGTCGCAATGGAGCTTGAGCGTATTGCGCTAAGTGACCCCTACTTTGCTGAAAAGAAACTATTCCCGAACGTAGACTTCTACTCAGGAATTATCCTAAAAGCAATTGGCATTCCGACCAATATGTTTACCTGTATCTTTGCATTAGCAAGAACTGTTGGATGGGTTTCTCACTGGCATGAAATGCTAAGTCAACCGGGACAAAAAATTGGCCGTCCTCGTCAGTTGTATACGGGCCACGCCAAGCGTCCGTTTAATAAAATCGATAAATAAACATTAGACGATTCATAATTAGCAAAAGCCAGTCAATTGACTGGCTTTTTTATGTCTAACTGACTGCTTTGACGTTTAAATTAATCCCCCAATAGATCATCTACATATAAAATGAAATCAATTAATCTATTGGCCACAATGGGAAAATAATTGGATACCTAGACTTTTAATACCAGCTTGCCGAAGTTTTCACCTTTAAACAGCATCATGAGTGTCTGGGGAAAGTTGTCCAACCCTTCAACGACATGTTCTTTGGCTTTTAGTTTACCTTGTGCAATCCACCCCGCCATTTCACGGGCTGCATCTCCATAATGTTTGGCGTTATCAAACACCACTATCCCTTCCATGCGGGCGCGATTAACCAGCAATGACAAGTAGTTTGCCGGTCCTTTAACCGCTGTGGTGTTGTTATATTGACTGATAGCACCACAAATAACGATACGAGCATGTAAATTAATCCGAGTTAACACCGCATCGAGTATGTCACCGCCAACGTTATCAAAAAAGACATCCACACCTTGCGGGCAATGTTGCTTTAACCCGGTCATCACATCACTATTTTTATAATCAATCGCCCCGTCAAACCCGAGTTCATTTATTAAATAATCGCACTTTTCTTGTCCACCGGCGATCCCCACAACTCGACATCCTTTAATTTTAGCAATCTGCCCCACTACCGTTCCCACGGCACCTGCGGCGGCAGAAACCACAACAGTTTCACCCGATTTGGGTAATCCGGTGTTTAATAAACCAAAATATGCGGTCATGCCCGGCATACCTAAAACCCCCAAATAACGTGGCAATGGTGCTAATGCGGGATCCACTTTATGCAAACCGTTAGCTGCGATAACGGCATATTGCTGTACACCTAACATGCCATGCACATAATCACCGGGGCTAAAATCACTGCTGTTGGATTCAATGACTTTGCCAACACCACCGGCTCGCATGACTTCCCCTAACTTTACTGGTTCGATATATGACTTACCTTCATTCATCCAACCACGCATCGCCGGATCCAGCGACAAATACTCCACCTGCACCAAGACTTGATTGTTGGCTAACTCAGCCATGTCGGATTCTTTGAGTTGCCAATCCGTTTCTTTGGGTTCACCAATGGGTCTGGCAGACAAGATAAATTGTTTATTTTTCATTTTGTTATTCCTTTCTTGCAGGGTTTTAAACACAATAAAGTAAAATGCATACCATTAGCATCGAACTTCTTCACTAAAAGGTTATGATTATGAACTGGGACTATCTGCTGATTTTGGCAATTCTAGTCGGTTTTGCGCTTACTAGACGTTGGTTGAATATGCTATTTGCCAAACTTGTCACCACCAAGCAAGCGACTATTCAGCGTAAACTGATGGTCCGCCAACTGGTGCTTATTGCCCATTCCATACTGTTTATTATTTTAGGTACCCTGGTATTGGGTATTGATTACGGCCAATTTACCGTCTTTTTATCATCAACCTTCGCTGTACTAGGCATCGCCTTATTCGCCCAATGGTCAATTCTTAGTAACTTAACCGCGGGAGTACTAATCTTCTTTAACTTCCCTTATCGGGTGGGGGACTATATCAAAATTGCCAACAAAGATTATGATCTCGCTGGCATTATTGAAGAAATTAGCAGTTTCCATGTCCTAGTACGACATATTAACGGCGATCTTATTACCTACCCTAACAGCCTTATTCTGCAGACGCCGGTGATCAAGTTAAGCGGACCTCCAACCAATATGGAAATATGCCCATTACCCACACTGGACAACCACTCAAAATAAAACCCTATTCAGACCATACGGCAAATTCATTGCCATTAGGATCATTAAACTGAAAGCGACGTCCTCCTGGAAAACTGAATATGGGTTTGATAATAGTACCGCCCGCCTGCTCCACTTGTTGCAGGCTCTGTTCAATATTGTCGCTATACAATACGACCAACACACTGCCATTTTGAGTTTGGCAAGATAAATCCGTTTGATAAAATCCGGCACCGATCCCTGCATTGTTTACCGCGGTATAATCAGGCCCATAGTCGGTAAACTCCCATCCAAACACCTGATTAAAAAAGGTTTTGGTGTTTCCGATATTTGCTGACGGCATTTCAATATAGTCAATTTGGTGATGAGACATAGCTAATCCTTTTACGATTAAATGTAATCCACAACAACTCGATAAAAGCGGTCGAGCCTACTTTATATTATACCAATCCAGTTTGATTAGGAGCCTACCTTTTGTCAGCTCCGACTTTATCTAATTGCTGTCGAATATAAGGTTGAAAATCGCTTTGCTCAGTACATTTGATATTTCCCCCCATGATCCCCGTGAGGATTGCCGTTGTCTTACGCACAACACCATCACAGTTCACTCGCTTCTGAATGCTTTTTAACAATTTTTCATCTTGAGTTAATTCGGCTGTTGCAGCAGGCAAAATAACCGGTGAGTTCTTATGTTCACGGTATTGTGCTGCGGCCTCCGCGGCCATTTGCTGGATCTGCGTTTGATTTTTTTGAAGCAAATGTCGGTAGGCCTTTTCAACCTGAGTGGAACGGGATGGCACTGCCGTATTTTCCTTAGGCATGTCGTCAGCCTTTTCAACGACAGTATTAACACGTTTTAATGTCTGGCTGAGGTTATTAACCTCAGCGTCATGCGGTGAATTCGGTTCACTCACTATTTTCACAGGTGGAGGAAGATCTTCAACGCTTGGAGATGATTCCGTAGGTAACACTTCTTTGGGTTTGACTGGCGCTGGAGGAAAATACAATCTGGCCTTAATAATGTGAACTGACTCTGTTTTACTCCCCTGTACCGATTGCACAGACCCGTTTAGCAGGACCAATAAAAGGACATGTATCACAACAGAAACAGCGATTAACCAGATTATCGAATTGGTCGATTCGCTTAATTGCGATACTTGTCTCACTCGTTCCATCTAATAACGTTATCGATTCCACAAAAAACAATAGAGTCGGTATCGGCTTATTAGTTCCCTATGGTGCATTGCAGACCAGATAAGTGCACTAATCTGCAATGCAAGCGATTAACCTGCCTGTTGCAATAAGCGACGACGATAATCGGCAATATCCTCAATGGTTAACACCGGCATTTGATGTTGCAATGCAAAATCGATGATATTGGGCAAGCGAGCCATACTGCCATCCACATTAGTCAACTCACACAAAACCCCCGAAGGCAGAAGTCCAGCCAGCTTCATTAAATCAACCGTTCCTTCTGTATGTCCTCGTCGACTTAATACCCCGCCAGGCTCTGCTCGTAACGGAAAAATATGTCCCGGTCGGCTCAATTGTTCTGGCAAGGATTCCGGATCCGATGCGACTCGAATTGTTGTAACCCTGTCTTTGGCGGAAACGCCGGTTGTCACCCCATGACGAGCTTCGATTGAAGCGGTAAACGCAGTCTTATAATGACTGGAATTATCCTTGACCATCGGTGGCAGCTTTAGCCGCTTAATATCGATATCTTCCATACACAAACAAACAATTCCGCTACATTCACGGATCATCAGTGCCATTTGCTCAACGGTTAAATGCTGACTGGAAAAAATCAGATCACCTTCGTTTTCTCGATCTTCATCATCGACCAATAACACGCCTTGGCCTTCTTTTAGTGCATCCAATGCATTTTCGACACGTTGTAATGGCGCGCCAAAATAATGTTGTAACGTCTGACTCATGGTAATTTCCTCATTTATAAATAACCAGAATCAGGGCATGTAAAAGCACAGGATCGTATCCATAGATACTTCCTGAACGACAAGCAGTGCGCCTCTTCGATTGAAGAAGCGGGGTTTGTCTTATGCTCTCCCATCCGGACTATAACCGTCGGCTCTGGATTCACACCAGATCTGCTTGACCCTTTATCAGTTATCTAACAAAGGCGCTCGCGGGCTGAATAGTCAAATACAGACTACATTACCGCCGGTGGGGAATTTCGCCCCGCCCTGAGAATAAAACACAATGTTACAGCCACAAAATAGCTGTACAGGAAGTTTACCTGATTGCCTCTAACATCGGCAAATTCGAGTGATGAAGTTAAGATTTTTGATCAGATTGAGAAACTATCGGTTGTGATAAATGACTCGATTTAAAATGCAGGTCTCGCTGCGGAAAGGGTATTTCAATTTTATATTTTCTTAGTGCGTCATCAATTGCCCATAAATAGTCTGAATAAAGCGACGTGGGCCGTTTTACCTGTTCCGGGTGTACCCACACCCCTAACGTAAAGTGCAAGGCACTGTCACCAAATCCGGTCATCCACACTAATGGTTCATGCCCCGCAGTAGTTAAGGTATGTTTGACTTCACTGGCAGCCTCTAACACCGCTTTACGCACCAGTTGCTTGTCGCTTCCATACGCGACACTAAAGGGGATCCTAAAACGACGAATATTCTCTTCCAATGTCCAGTTAGTCAACATACCGTTAGCCAACTCAGAGTTAGGCAATAAAATATCCACATTATCATTAGTGCGAATTAAGGTGGCACGCATATGGATTTCAATCACTTCACCTACCAGTCCCGAATTGAGCTCGATGAAATCGCCGACTTTGATACTTTTTTCCAGCAGAATAACCAAACCCGAAACAAAATTATTGACGACCCCCTGTAACCCCAGACCAATCCCTATCCCTAACGCACTGGCTACCAGAGCCAGTTTTCCCACATCAATCCCTAAGCTGGATATGGCAATCAATATCCCAAGTACCAGAATGACATAATGCAAAATACGGTTTGCCACGTACAATTGAGCCTGAGCCGTCACTGCCCGTCCACGGCCAATGCGAAGTAATGCACGGCGCACCATGGCGGAGACCAAGAAAGTCGCGACTACAATCACTAAAGCCGTGATCAGTTGACTGAGCGCCAAATGATATTCTCCGACACTCAACAGTTCCTGATCCCACCATCCTTTATTCATTTTGCTTTACATCCAACGACGACGTTTGAAAAAAGTTAATAACCCCACTGCCACTACAGACATGACACCGAGTAAGATAAAATAGCCGTACTTCCACTTAAGTTCAGGCATGATTTCGAAGTTCATCCCATAAAGGCCGGCCAAGAAACTCAGAGGAACAAATATAGCCGTAATCACGGTAAGCACTCGCATGGTGACGTTCAGCTGATGAGAACTAATGGATAAATAGCCATCAAGTAAATCACCACAAATTTCGTAGTGCATCTGAACTAGCGTGTACAATCGATCAAATCGATCTTTGACATCAATAATTTCATGAATATGTGCATCACTGACCAACGAATTTTGGCTTCCCTGTTCAGTATGCAAACTGTCACTGATCCCGCAATGATAACTAAACACCCGGCGCAACTTGACCAGACGTGAACGATAAGCCACCAGCTCTGCCATCATCTGATCGTTACCATGATCCAAAAAGGCATCTTCCAAATCACTGAGTTTGTTTTCAAATTGCAAGATTTGTTCTAGGTAGATCCCCGCAGACGTATGCATAATTTTTAGCGCAACATGCAAAGGACTATCGATCAGCAGTGAATTATCCGTTCCCCAGACTTTTTCGACCCCTTTTGAATGTCCATGGCGAACGGTAATTAACTTATCAGACGACACAAAAAAGGCTAACTGCAGATGTTCAATATCCAAATCGTTATCGATTGCTAATACACCGCGATACAGAATAAAAATATGTGAGTCGAAGAATTCAATTTTAGGTGGATGCCGATCACGTAACGCATCTGCTATTGCCAGTGGATGGCAGTCATGATTACTTAAAAACTGCCGCACGCTTTCCTTATCGGTCAACTCCACATCTATCCAGATTTTGGCCCCGGGGGTATGCTGGACTTTGTCGATCAGCTCTTCGCCACCAATAGTGATGTGTCCATTTTGTTCAATTAACTGGGTTCTGATCATAAAGACTTCCTCTGACTATCGGCCTAACGATTATGGTCTTTCAACCATTCATTCAATAGCTTAATTTGCCCACATTTATAGGCAGCATAGGTTATGCGTAACGCATTGGTCAGCAATTCGCTATCAGTCCAACCGGATTTATCCGCTAAATCCTGATAACACTGCTGAGCCTCGGGGGTCACATAGCCTCGTAACTCCCTTTTACCTTTTAGTTTTTGTCGATCTCTATATCTGCGTTGCTTTTCAGCATTCGCATTTGGTTTTTTCACCGGTACTACCTCCCACCGTGAAAATAATTTAGTTATTAGTGATCTATCATATCTTTTCTACGCATTGATAAAAATATTTTAAATTAATCACTGTTCAGAGTTGTTTAGCGTACAACTGTTCGCTAAATTACCGACTCAAATTTTCTGGTGAAGTTATTTATGACATTAAAGCAAAACAGTTTTAGCAAAGAAGACCTTTTACGTTGTAGTCAAGGCGAACTATTTGGTCCTGGCAACAGCCAACTCCCGGCTCCAAATATGCTTATGATGGATCGTATTGTTGAGATCAGTGAAACCGGAGGGGAGTATGACAAAGGATATATTCTGGCTGAATTGGATATCCAGCCAGATTTATGGTTTTTTGATTGCCACTTTCCCGGTGATCCGGTGATGCCAGGCTGCTTGGGTCTGGATGCCATGTGGCAACTGGTAGGATTCTTTCTTGGATGGTGTGAAGGTCCGGGCAAAGGACGGGCATTGGGTGTAGGTGAAGTTAAATTTACCGGCCAAATCTTGCCCACCGCCAAAAAAGTCACCTATAAAATTGATATGAAACGGGTGATCAAACGCAAATTATTTATGGGACTGGGTGACGGAACCGTCGCCGTTGATGGCCGCGTGATTTATCAGGCCAAAGATCTGAAAGTCGGTTTATTTCAGGACACGAGCAGTTTCTAGCCTTACAACATGAGCTATAAAAACAACAATGCCGCTCAATTGAGCGGCATTGTTGTTTATACAATCAAACGGTTCAGCGAAGTAATGACGACTTTAAAACCAATAAATTAAAATTCCCATTCCAGTGAAAAGCGTAACGTATGATCTTTACTATCGCCATTCAGACCGGCAATAAAACCCAGTTCCCACTTAAGTTGCTTACTCCCTTCATAGCGATGCACGCCCATAAAAGCGGGGCCTAAGCCGATAAAGTCTTCTCCGGTATACAACTCAATAGCGGGTTGTAATTCAGGGATCCAACGGTAACGATATTTTAACCTGAACTCCGGCTCTACTTCAGATGAAATTCCATTACCCCAGTGATAATTCATCAACATATTTAAGGTCAGGCTGGTATGAATGAACTCTTTTTCAAACAACAATCCAACTGTTGCTTCCCAGTTATCTTGCTGATGTTCTTTTTCTACTTCAAATAACATGCCCCAATCGGCCCAATACTGGCCCTGTTCGGTTAACATCCAGCGAGTCTCAAGTTGATAACCTTGTAAACCAAAGTCATCAGACTGATCTCGATCAAATACCAAATAACCTTCCAAACTGACCACATCGGAAATTGCATGACCATAAGCAATACGTTGCGACAAAACGTTGGCCTCATCATTTTGTCTGGAAGTAAAGCGCCACTCCAGCTCACGTTCATTGGCTAAAACATAAGGGTGATACACTTTATCTACCACGGCGGCAAAAGCCGATTTTGCGTTAATTGCCCCAAGTAATAAAACGAGCCACCATCGTGACGACATATTCATTTTTTGCCCTCCATTAAACCCGCTTTATTCCGATAAACCTGCATGAGGCACCAGCTAAAAATGGGAAGAAACAACCCTGCAGTATAAAGTGATACTTGATAAAAACTTGGAGCTGCTTCATAGCCAACCAAAGAACGAAGAAAATATCCGGTCACTGAACCATCGGTAATCAGGTGACTACTATCCCACAGAGGAGCCGTTTGAGTTAACCAATCAATTTGTACCAATAAGTGACTCGCTTGACTTAACTGCCCTACTGCAAAAATTAACAACATCAATAATTGCACCGAAACACTGACTCGAGACATCAAGCCATTGGCCGCAAAAAATAGCAGTACCGCCACACTTAAATTAATTCCCAAACCTAAAATACTACCTAGGACTAGTGCTTGAGCTGCATCAACTTGTGACCAATAGCCCAGAAAAAACACCAGAAAATTAGCTCCACTAACCCAAATTACAAAACACATCAGTAATGTCGAAATCATCATCAACCAGGTGTTATTGCGCTTATCTACAGAGCGCCAATAGCCATAGCACAGCACCAACAAGTAAATTGAGCAATGCAAACTAAACAACAACACTTCCATGCCAGCACCATCAAACCATTCACTAATCTGGCCGATATACTTAACCAAAATAAATGCCCCGATAACCCCTAACGGCACTGCCAGTATGAGCCACTGATGGCGTAGTTTTAACGATTCATTACCTGCGATGAGTAAGCTCATTACAATAAAAACCGGTAACACATCCCGTAAAAAAAGGATAACGGTGTTAATTAGCATCGTTATCTCCCTTTTTTTGAACGACAACAACGCCACGAGCGGTATTGGGATTAAATTCTCCCATAAATGGGTATTCACCAGGTTTAAGTGGACCGATGTAAATCGCTACCTTACGACCAGCAAAAATCACTTTTTCGCGGTTCAATGAAAAACTGTCGAATTCTTCCGGTGTCGCGTCGTGATTATAAATAATCAGTTTGACTTTTTGGTCAGCTGGAACGGTAATTTTAGACGGGTAAAACAAGTGTTCACGGATATGAATTTCAAATTCAGTAATTGCCTTGGCGCTAAAAGACAATCCACTGAATAACGCCCAAATGATGCTTAACCGATAAAGCCTAGTCATGCTCATTAACCGCCAATGATTGAAAAATGACTCGGAATTGTAATCCACCCAAGGTTGCTGAGCGACTTAACTCAAGCTCAGCCTGATGTAACTGCGCAATATGTTGAACTATTGCCAAACCTAAACCACAGCCAATAATTTGAGAATCATGTCGATCACCACCAATACGATAAAAACGTTCAAATACCCGCTGATATTCCTGCTCATCAATACCGGGGCCAGAATCTTCCACGTCAATACAGGGGCGGCCATTGTGTTGCTTTATCGTAATTTTAATCTGTCCTTGTGCCGGGCTATATTTGCTCGCATTACTGATTAAATTTTGCAATAAAATACTGACCGAAAACTCATCTCCCATGATCACAACTGGATCACCATGCAGTTCAATTTCCTGCTGCCTGTCGACAATTTCAGGATACAGGATAGCGATCATTTTTTGCGCTAATTTTTTAAGATTAATTAGGCTAAAACTGGCGCTGAATTGATCGGGACTGGTACGGTTGAGTAATAATATTTGATCCACCACATGACTCATACGCTCAACACCCTGTTCCAGATACGTTAAATTCTGCTGCGCTATGCCCTTGTTATTAAGCTCAAGAAGTAAATTATGAGTATTAATTTTTAATACACTTAGCGGTGTTCTCAATTCATGCGCGGCATCCGATGCAAATCGCTTTTCTCTTAAAAAAGCCCCCTCTAGCCGGGCAAACAGGTGATTCATTGTATCGGTAACCGGACGTAATTCATCCGGTGTATTTTCCAGTATTATCGGGGTTAAATCATTAGCCTTTTTTTCCCTTAATGCTTTAGAAAGATGTAATAACGAGCCCAATCCGCGTTTGACTATCATGGAAATAATCAACGCTAATAGCGGAATACTAAAGATAAGCGGAGTCACCGCTGCAATAACCAAATTTTCGGCCAACTCAAAACGATGATTGACCGGCTGTGCCACTAACACCCAACGATCGACTTTGGCGTGATGAAACGCATAGGTACGCCAACGTTGTCCTAAAAAATTTTCTTCCCGAAAGCCTTGTATAAACGCGCTAAAAGGTTTGTCGGGTGCGTTATTACTGCGCATTAATAATTGTTGATCTTGCCAGACCTGAAATGCTAAATCCCCTTCTTCATCTACGTCAGTCACCTTAACAAGGCTATTAATCGAGACCAGAGTTTGGGCTAGGGATTTTAGTTCACTATCAAATAACGTTGTCGCACGCTGCATACTGGTATTGTAACCTTTAATCGCTGCAGCAAAGGTAATCAAGGTGATAGAAGCGAGTAAAAACAACACCAGATAACGATGAATTGAATTCATGTTTTATTCACAGAATAACCCACTCCACGGATAGTTTTAATAAACTGGGGCGGTAACTTTTTACGCAAGTTATGAATATGCACTTCTATGACATTACTCGCTACCTCTTCTCCCCACTCATAAAGTTTAGATTCAAGTTGTTCACGAGACTGAATTCTACCTGCATTTTCCATCAATGCTTTTAACACCATATATTCACGTCTGGAAGCGTCTACCGGTTTTCCGGCTAACATCACACTATGCGCAGCGGTATCAAGACAAACCTCATTAATTTCAATTAATGAGCTATTGGCCGTGCCAAGACGTCTTTCAAATACCCGCAACCGAGCAAATAATTCTGATGGTTCAAAGGGCTTAACCAAATAATCATCTGCACCATAATCCAATCCCTGAATTTTATCTTGGGTGGAGTCGCGGGCGGTTAAGACCAATACAGGGGTACCACTTTTTTGTTTGCGAATGGCTTTAAGCACCTCAATGCCATCCAAATCTGGCAAGCCAAGATCCAATATCACCATGTCACACTCACCCATTCCGGCTGCATGAATGGCATTTTTACCACTATCGACCCAATCAACCGCAAAACCTTCACTGCGCAGAGACTTTTGTAGTCCCTCGGCTAACTGTCGATCATCTTCTACCAATAAAATTCGCATTATTTTATTCTTTTATTTAGTTTAAGTTACGATTTATACACATTAAGGTGGATTATATCAGCACGATATTGATCTAACCTGACAACTTGCTCAGGCGCCGATTTAGAGGTGATTACTCGACAATCACCTTGATTGATTGCATTTCAGACTTTACTCCTTACCAACCTCAGGATACCAACTTAATAGCTTTGTCCCAACGACAAATATACCCGATAAGCTTTTTGTCGATAGGTGTCTTCTGCTTGGCCGTATCCCAAATATATCGCTCCTAGTGGACTATCCCAACCGGCAAATATACTTCCCGCCCAAATCCATTCAGCAATATCGTTACCTTCAGGTTGCAGCCAGCTTTCCTTTACTCGTCCCCGTTCGATAGAGCCGCCGAGATAAAATAGGGAGTCAAAAAAACTGAAACGATTTTCGTTCATTTGGTACATATAAATAAAGCTACCAAAACGTGCATCGGGGCCGTATAAATAATTACGCGGATAACCGGATAGATTGAGCAACCCGCCCAGTGCATATTGCTCCAGACCGATATCCCCCTCTTGAGACTGGTATTTATTCATGCTCCAGCGTGTTTTAAACACGTGATTGTGCCAGTGTTTAGCCGCAATAAATTCGTAGGAGCTATTTATACTATCGGAACTTGCCTCAAGGAAACGGTCATCCAGCCACTGTCGCTGAACTTTAAAGCGGATCCCCCGTGTCGAAAAGTTGGCGTTATTCAGACTATCCCATACAAAGCGCCATTCCACTCCTTTACGTCTATAGTCCAATCGACTGTAGCCCAAACTGTTCGCCAATATACTAGGTAGCCGATAACTACCATTTTTATCAATCCAACCTGTCGTTAAGACACCTTGATCTGAAATATTCCACCCCAAGGATCCATTAATAACCGTCTCGGATTTAAAAAACTCCCCTAACGACAATCCATTTGGATCTTCAACAACAAGCGATTCACTATGATTGTTGATTTTGCCGGAGACAAAAGTACTGGGACTGACCAGGGGCCAATATAACTCGGTACTAAACACTTTATCCGTGCCTAACGCAATTTCGGTTTGCCATTCAGCCCCCAGAGAAGATAATCCTGTGCGTGTATAGGACGCAGCAAATTGCATATTCCGGTTACTGTGAAAATCATCTTCCAACATCAGACGAAAATTAAGATAACCCGGTCCCCAACTTTTTTCTTCTGCCGTTACTTTAAGTTCAGTTCCTCCATCTGCTTTCTGGTACAGGTGACTGGAAACTCTTTCAAAAATATCTAATCCATAAACCTGCCGTATGCCTTCTTTTAATTGGCTGGTGTCATACTGTGAGTGGTTATTAAACCCCAACCGTTGCAACAATACCTCATCATCAAGTGAACTCATGTTTTCCAGTGCCAGACTATCAATATTAAGCTCTGGTACTAATTTGCTGCGCTGCCTTTTCATCCATGCTGCATAAACATCGGGACTCACAGAAAAACGCTGTAGCTGTTCAACGTGTCTAGACGCTTCTTCATTGCCAGCGTTATCTGCATCCTCCAAACGCTCAAAGTCCATAGTACTTATATCCGTCACATTGGGGTTGAGATACAAATCGTCAGCACCTAAGTGCTTTTTTTCTTCACTAACCATTTGCTTAACTAGAAAACTGGACAATTGTTCGGTGCCGAATTAAGTTGATCCTGCGTCTTAAGAGGCGCCTCTATATCTACCGCAATAACACGTTCAGCTCCCAATTGTTTGGCAATGCTAATGGGCAAATTATTGGCTACACCTCCGTCCACAAGCAGTAATCCATTTAGTTGCATGGGTCTGACAACGCCAGGAATTGACATGGAAGCTTGAACAGCAGATACCAGACTGCCGGAATCCAGAACCACTGCATCACGGTTAATTAAATTGGTTGCCACCGCCCTAAAAGGGATAGGTAACTGATCAAAATGCGCTAAATCCGGCTGTACACCAAATGCCTGTACCACTAATTCGGCCATAGCCTGTCCAAGCAGCACACCCTTAGGCATTTTAATACCATCAAGATCAACTCCCAGATCTAGCCTAATCGGAAACTCATCCCGCTGGTGTTTACGACGCATGGGCATTTCATCGCGATAAACTCTATCACGATATCCCGATCCCCAATTCAACTCCGTTAGTATCTTGTGAATTTCATCAGGACTACTGCCTGATGCATATAAGCCACCAATAAACGCACCGATGCTAGTACCAACAATGATGTCGATAGGAATGTTTTGCGACTCAAGCTGCCTGATAACCCCCAAATGAGCTCCTCCGCGGGCACCGCCACCACCCAACACCAAAGCCGTGCAAGGTCGATTGATGGCATTTATGCAAGGTGGCGACGCAGGAGTCTCAACTTCTTTTGCCAACAGCGAAGAAAACGCAACAAAATATAATAATATCAGTATGAAACGAATTGAATTGAACATGAACCAGCCTATAACATTGTACAGCTCTAGTTATGGATTGTTTTTCAAATAAAATCAAATAGATAAAAGAAAGAAGTTAGGCTTTTTTGTTCCAGAATTACTGCAAATACCAGGTTAGTTCTCACCCGCTCCAAATACGAACAGATCTGTGTTTTTATCTAATTTCAGCTATAATCCGCGCAAATTTATAGCTGTACCTTATATTTGAGCTCGCTAATGACCGTAGAAACATTCAATCCCAAACAAACCACCACACTGGAAACCCCTGTAAAAGTGCTTGAAACAGAGAAAACAGGGGGAGCATCTAATGGCTCGCGGATTGGTTTTGTTAGTCTGGGCTGCCCTAAAAACTTGGTCGATTCAGAGCGTATTCTTACCCAGTTACGTACTGAAGGTTATGACGTAGTACCAAGTTACGATGATGCTGATCTGGTTATTGTAAACACCTGTGGCTTTATCGATTCTGCGGTGCAGGAATCTCTGGATACTATTGGTGAAGCGCTAAAAGAAAATGGCAAAGTTATCGTCACCGGTTGTTTAGGTATTAAAGAAGATGAAATTCGTGAAGTGCATCCCAATGTACTGGCGATCACCGGTCCACATGCTTACGAGGAAGTGGTTAATCAGGTGCATGATCACCTGCCCCAGCCGGTACATAACCCCTATTTAAATTTGGTGCCGGATATTGGCGTTAAATTAACTCCACGCCATTACGCCTATTTAAAAATATCCGAAGGTTGTAACCACCGTTGTACCTTTTGCATCATTCCTTCAATGCGCGGCGATTTAGTTAGCCGTCCGATTGGTGACATTCTGGATGAAGCTGTGCGTCTGAAAAACGCCGGAGTAAAAGAGCTTTTAGTCATCTCGCAAGATACCAGCGCCTACGGGGTAGATGTAAAACATCAAACCGGTTTCTGGAATGGTATGCCGGTTAAAACCGATATGCTTGGCTTGTGCACCAAGCTGGCAGAGATGGGAATCTGGGTACGATTACATTATGTCTATCCTTATCCATCAGTAGACAAAGTCATTCCGTTAATGGCCGAAGGGAAAATATTGCCTTATCTGGATATTCCGTTCCAACATGCCAGTCCGCGTATTCTCAAGTTAATGAAGCGCCCTGCAGCGGCAGAACGCACTATGGACAGAATTAAAAAATGGAAAGAGGTTTGCCCTGAGTTGGTCATTCGCTCCACATTTATTGTTGGCTTCCCGGGCGAAACCGAAGAAGACTTTCAGATGTTGTTAGACTTTCTGGATGAAGCCCAGCTTGATCGGGTTGGCTGTTTTATGTATTCCGATGTGGAAGGCGCCAAAGCCAACGATTTACCCGACCCTGTGCCCGAAGACATCAAACAGCAGCGATTTGAACGTTTCATGTTGAAACAACAACAGATTAGCGCAGATAAACTCCAAGCCCGTATTGGTCTCGAATATCAGATTATTATCGATGAGGTTAATAGCGAAGGCGCGGTTGGCCGTTGTTATACCGATGCCCCTGAAATTGATGGCAAAGTGTATTTAACCGATGAATTTAATGTCCAGCCAGGCGATTTGGTTTGGGCTGAAATCATGCATGCCGATGAATATGACTTATGGGCTCGCATTGTAGAAGATGAAGATAACTAACCCGATATGGGGATGTTAACAGGGCTCGTAAAGAGCCCTTTTTAAGTTTATTTTAACCAACCCTGTCGGTTTCCACGATGTGATAACCACATTAAATAAAGCCCTACGACCAGCACCAGGATAGGAACAGTTAAACTACCGGCACCGAATACACGGTAAGAATCCACCAAAATGAAGGCATGATAATTCTGGATCAGTACCGCAACAAGAGATATCAAAAACAGCCAAAAAGCCCAACCTTGTTTAAGCAATAACAATACACAGCCGAGCGTGCCGGTTATCACCGCAATGCCAAATGAATAAGTCGCCCACAACGGATAATTAAGATAAAGCGCGGCTTCCGGTTCAGGCATGGTTGCGGCCAAACTTTCCGGTGTTGTCATTAAATGCGCCACAAAAGACATTAGACCTAGTAGATTCCATACCAGACCAATAGTAACAACCCAAGTAAACCATGCGGGAATTTCAGATAGTTGTTTGTTCATATCCACCTCTTGATTATTATTTTGTCGTTAAGATATATAACAGTTTATGATTTCATTGCCTCTATTTTTTTAAAAATATCCCGCCAACTAACAATACCCACCCATTCACCGGCATCATTGACCACTGGCAAACAGGATATATTGTTAGTGTTGAACAACTTTACCGCATGTAAAACGGTCTGGTTCTGATTAATCACCACCAGTTTGCGGCTCATTATCTGATGCACGCGCTTGTTTAACGATGCGTTGTCGTGATCCGTCGCCATGACACTTCCCACTCTCGGACTCAACGCCTTTAACAAATCCCGATCCGAAACAACCCCTTGTAATTTGCGCCCATCAACCACCAGCAAGTGGTGGAATTTAGCCTTGTTAAAAATTTCATAAACCTGCTGTAAACGATCATCCATACCAACCGTTACGACCGGGGTACTCATTATTTGACTAATTTTCATTCGGACACTCTTTTATTATTTATGCAAAATATGCAGCACAGCGGCCGTTAACGCTTCTGTTCCTGTTTCAATTACTTTGTCGGCTTGAGGCGCCCACAGCGCACTATGTAATGACGGCAGCACAGTGCCGTTATGTTGCGCATCATCCCATTTTGCTTGTGGCACACCGCCCACCCAAAAAATTAAGCTTTGAATCGATTTATCTGCCCGATAATAGCGGCCAAAATCTTCTCCGCCCATTACCGGAGGAGTCTGTTGAACCCGTTCACTGCCAAATCGCCGGGTAAATACCTCAGCAATTTGTAGGGTAAATTCAGGACTATTAAAGGTCGATGGTGTGTATTCGTCTTTAATTTCAACCTCTGGCATTAACTCCTCTGGCAAACCTGCAGCCATCGCCTCCCCTTTAGCGATACGGGCAATACCATCGAGTAACTTTTGCCGCGTGGCATCAGAATAACTGCGCACCGTTAACAGCAACGTCGCATGATCAGCAATAATGTTATGTTTGGTTCCCGCTTGAAAACTGCCCACTGTAACCACTGCCGGATCCTGAGGATTTTGTTCACGACTTACCAGCGTTTGTAAGCTGATAACAATACGACTACCCAGCACAATTGGATCTTTGGTGGTATGGGGATATGCACCATGACCGCCGACCCCTTTAATATGAATATCTACACTATCTACGTTGGCCAACGCATAACCCGGTGTATACCCAATAACGCCTGCCGGTAATCCGGCAGAATCATGCAACGCCAATGCATAATCCGGTTTGGGAAAACGACTAAACAAGCCGTCATCCAACATATTTTTTGCGCCTTTTCCACGCTCTTCTGCCGGTTGCAGGATCATCACTAATGTCCCTGACCATTGTTGTTGACTATTAGATAATTGCCGAGCAGCCCCCATCCATGCACTCATATGGGTATCGTGACCGCAAGCATGCATGACGGCTGATTGAATACCTTCATCTGTGGTCGCCACTTGTTTTGAGGCAAACGCTAATCCAGTTTTTTCCTCAACTGGCAAACCATCCATATCGGCTCTAATCAATACCACAGGGCCATCGCCATTTTTAAGTACTGCGACCACACCGGTACCACCAACGTGTTCGGTTACGCTAAAACCTAGCTCACGAGCTTGTTTAGCCAACTTGGACGCGGTGTTAACTTCTTGACCGGATAATTCGGGATATTGGTGGAGATCGCGATAAAGAGCCATCAATGTTGGCATATCTTCATTAATGGCTAATCGAAGTGAGTCGGATGGTTTAGCGTTGCAATTTATTGCAGATAAGGAAGCCCATATAGCGGCAGTGATTAACCCATATTTGAATGTAGACATAATGATCCATTTATATTATTCAAAGGCTGATGGTCAATTTACCCTATCTAAATGCAAATTATCAATCTATACCCGGCTCAGACTACACATGGGTTAATCTTCATCAGTGGTGCTATCCGTCAATTGCTGACTGAGCTTTTTACTACTTTGTACCCCCAGCGCTTTAAATTCTTCTGCACGACGAATTAAATTACCTTTACCGCTACTAAGCTTATTGATTGCCCCGTCATATTTTTTCTGAACAGTTTGCAGACTATTACCCAATCCTTCTAAATCGGCAGTAAAACTGACGAACTTATCGTATAAAGCCGCTGCTTTTTTAGCGATTAACTGGGCATTCTGATTTTGTTGTTCGTAACGCCATATATTATTAATAGTGCGCAACGCCACCAACAAGTTGGTAGGACTCACCAGCATAATGTTGTTATCCAGAGCCAAACTCATTAAATCCGGGGCTTGATCCATGGCTAATAAAAAAGCCGGCTCAATCGGGATAAATAACAATATGTAATCCAACGTCTTGATACCATCCAGTTTCTGGTAATCCTTTTTACCCAGCTCTTTAATATGATTACGTAACGACAAAATATGTTCGTTGAGGTGAGTCTGGCGTATCTTGTCGTCCTGTTCGTTAAAGTAACGTTCATAAGCTGCTAATGACACTTTGGAATCGATGATAATATCTTTGTTATCTGGCAAATGGACGATGACATCAGGCTTATAGGCTTTACCATCTTCATTTTTAAACTGGCCTTGAGTATCGTATTCATGACCTGAACGTAATCCTGATTCATTCAAAATTTGTTCAAGAACCCGCTCTCCCCAGTTACCTTGCTGCTTATTGTCACCTTTAAGTGCTTTAGTTAACGCCGCTGCTTCAGCGGTAATCTGTACATTCAGTTCTTTCAAACCTAAGATTTCAGTTTTAAGGGAAGCACGTTCCTGCCCTTCCCGGACATATTGATCCGTCACCTGTTTTTTAAAGCCTTCAATCTGCTCCTTGAGCGGAGTCAGTAATGAATCCAGTCCCTGTTTGCTGTCGGCACTGAATTTTTCATTTTTCTGTTCAAAGATTTTATTGGCCAGGTTTTCAAACTGCTCTTTAAGTCGGATTTCGGCCTGTTGTAATAACGTCAGCTTTTCCTCAAAAGCCCGTTGTTCCTGCTCAAAAGCGGCTTGCTGAGCACTCAACCGGGTTTGCAGATCAGCGGCTTTTTGCTGCTCACTGTGCCATTTATCCTGCCACTGTTGCTTTTCTTGTTGTACAACAATTAACTGTTCAGCTTGTTGGCGTAACTGTCCAAGTTGTCCTTGCACATCCAGCTGTTGTTGACGTGCGGTATCTAACAGCTGTTCTTTTTGCTGTATTTGCTGTTGGGCATTATTTAAATCCTGAACCAACCGATCCTGTTGCTCCTGCCACTGCTGAAAATCCTTGCGTCGAGAACTGTTCGTTAATAACCAAATCACTGCACCGCCAATGAATGCAGCCCCAACTAATAATCCCAACATTAATGTCGTCATTTCCACCTGCATTATTATTGTATCCCGTTGTCTGGCCATTCTCGCAGATAGAGTCAGGCAGATAAAAAAGGCGTCAATTGACGCCTTTATGGTTTAATTCGCGTTATGCGTTTTCCATTTCCTGAATTTTAACTTTCCAAATAGCCGGACCGGTGTCGTGTACATTATTACCGCTACTATCCACCGCTACGGTAACCGGCATATCTTCAATTTCAAACTCGTAAATCGCTTCCATGCCTAAATCTTCAAATGCCACCACGCGCGACTTTTTAATCGCTTTAGACACCAGATAAGCGGCGCCGCCAACGGCCATTAAATACACAGCCTTATGCTTTGCAATACTCTTAACCGTCGCAGGACCACGTTCGGCTTTGCCTATCATGCCAATCAAACCGGTTTGTTCCAGCATCATATCGGTAAATTTATCCATTCGGGTAGCCGTAGTTGGACCGGCTGGCCCCACCGCTTCATCCCCTACCGCATCCACAGGTCCGACGTAATAGATAAAACGGTTAGTTAAATCTACGCCTTCGGGCATGCCTTCACCATTTTCCAGCATGGTCTGAATACGCTTATGTGCGGCATCGCGGCCGGTCAGCATTTTGCCGGATAATAAAACCGTTTCACCTGCCTTCCACTGCTGGATCTCTTCACGGGTTACCGTATCTAAATTCACCCGGCGTGTTTGTTCACCTACTTCCCATGTCACTTGTGGCCAATCATCTAAATTCGGCTTTTTCAGCTCTGCCGGGCCACTTCCATCTAAATAAAAATGTGCATGACGGGTGGCTGCACAGTTAGGGATCATTGCTACCGGCTTGGATGCAGCATGGGTAGGCAGTGATTTGATTTTAATGTCCACCACAGTGGTCAATCCGCCTAAACCCTGAGCACCAATACCCAAGTTATTGACCGCTTCGAATAATTCCAGACGCAGTTTTTCTTCGGTGGTTTGGGCGCCACGCTCTTGCAATTCGTGAATATCCACCGGATCCATTAAACTTTCTTTAGCTAAGACCGCTGCTTTTTCAGCCGTACCACCAATACCGATACCTAACATACCCGGTGGGCACCAACCCGCTCCCATTGTTGGCAAGGTTTTAACCACCCAATCCACAATCGAATCGCTTGGATTCAACATCACCATTTTAGACTTATTTTCACTGCCGCCGCCCTTGGCCGCGATCATGACTTCTATTTTGTTGCCTGCCACCATATCTAAATGCACCACAGCCGGGGTGTTATCTTTAGTATTAGTACGACTACCGGCCGGATCAGCGACAATCGAAGCACGTAAAGGGTTATCACTATTCAAATATGCTCGACGGGTACCTTCATCGACCATTTGCTGCACTGTCATATCGGTTTTATCCCAGCTTACATCCATACCAATTTTGACAAAGCAGGTCACAATACCGGTGTCCTGACATAGAGGTCGATGGCCTTCGGCTGACATTCTGGAATTAATCAATATCTGAGCCATCGCATCTTTAGCCGCCTGACTCTGCTCTTTGTTGTAAGCCTTTTCAACCGCTTTTACATAATCTAAGGGGTGATAATAAGAAATAAATTGCAGTGCATCTTCGATGCTATCGATAAAATCTTGTTGACGAATAACGGTCATGATTGCCTCGTTAATAGGGTAAAAAACAGCCAGATATGCATTCGCAGATCAATTTAGGGCATATTGAACTTGGTAGCGATATGATACCCTGCCAAGGCGCTTCTCTCCAACATGAACTGTAATGAAATTGTGATCAAATCACGCCCTTTTTTGCTTAAGGTCAGAACTATAACGTGAAAGTAGAACAACTTAAAATTGCTGCAGATACAGACATTTGTCAGATTTTCCATCATTTTTCCAAGCAACCATGGGCTATGTTACTTGACTCAGGCGGTAGCCAACATCAACACGCCCGCTACGATATTATCGTTGCGGATCCTCTAGCCACGTTACTAACAAGCGGGCAACAGACTACCATTTGGCGTTGTGACACGGCCAAGCCAACAACGAGTTTTGATGATCCGGTTAGATTAATTGAACAACAGCAACAAAGCTGGTTTAGCCCTTTATCAACGACGAGCGAACTGCCTTTTTGCGGCGGGGCTTTAGGCTATTGGGGATATGATTTGGGTAAACGCTTCGAAACATTGCCCAATAACGCCCAGCAAGACTGCCAATCTCCAGATATGGCAATAGGGGTCTACAGTTGGGCGATTATAAAAGATCATCATAAACACCAGTATTTTCTGGTTTACCACCCGCAATACCCTGCTCCCAGTCTCCAACAAATCGAACAATGGACGACTCAGCCTTCCGTTACGTCGGTGCCTTTTTCACTGGATTCCCAATGGCATGCCAATATGAGTGAACAGCAGTACCAACAAAAGTTCGCTCAAGTACAGGCATATTTAACAGCCGGAGATTGTTATCAGGTTAATTTGGCTCAACGTTTTAGCGCCGACTACTCAGGCGATGAATGGCAAGCCTATCTTAAGTTACGCGCTAGCAATCAGGCCCCCTTTTCGGCGTTTATCCGTTTACCCAACTGTTGTATTTTAAGTATTTCTCCGGAACGTTTTTTGGAGGTCAAGCAACAAAAAGTACAAACTCGCCCGATTAAAGGTACACGGCCCAGACACAGCGACCGCATTCAAGATCAACTCATGGCCGATGTCTTGCAAACTTCCGAAAAAGATCGGGCTGAAAACTTAATGATTGTGGATTTATTGCGTAATGATTTAAGCAAAGCCTGTTTACCGGGCACCGTCAATGTACCGGAATTGTTTATCGTTGAAAGCTTTCCAGCAGTACACCACCTAGTTTCCACCGTTGAGGGGGAACTTGATGACCAACACAGTGCATTAGACTTACTGCGCGGCGCTTTCCCAGGCGGCTCCATTACTGGTGCGCCTAAAATCCGTGCGATGCAGATAATTGATGAACTGGAACCCCACAGGCGTAATATTTACTGCGGCAGTATTGGCTATATTAATATTAATGGCGATATGGACACCAGTATTTGTATCCGCACCTTATTATGTGAAAATCAGCGGATTTATTGTTGGGCCGGTGGGGGCCTGGTAATTGATTCAGATGTGGCCATGGAATATCAGGAAACCCTCGATAAACTGGCGAAAATTCTACCTGTATTAGCGGATTGACCACGTTGAATAAGCAAACTTTTCTCAATCGTTTTTACCATCAAGTGGCCCATCGTTACGAGCCAGAATATCCACTGCAACATGCTAGTCGACCTGCGGCAGTGCTAATTCCCATTGTGGCTCGCCAAGAATTATCTTTGATCCTAACCCGCCGGGCTTTGCATCTTAAGCACCATCCGGGGCAAGTCAGCTTTCCGGGCGGCCGCTATGAAACAACGGATGCAAATTTACAACACACTGCATTACGGGAAACCTACGAAGAAATCGGTTTAGCCAGCGAGCAAATTGAAATTATTGGTCAATTACCTAGCTTTAAAACCATTAGTCGCTATCAGGTAACCCCTTTTATCGGCTTTGTCCAACCGCCGGTTGATCTACAACCCGATCCAGATGAAGTGGCACAAATCTTTGAAGTCCCGTTAGCTTATTTAATGGATAGAAAAAATCATCAAACACATTGGATCACACGTCAGCAAAAGCGTCACCCAATTAATATGATCGTTTGGCAAGATCAGCAAATATGGGGCGTCACTGCCGCATTTATTTTAAACCTAAGTAACATCATTAATCCTTAGCATATTGTTCTGTTGTATCTTCATCGCTATTAAGGGATTCATACTCCTAGCTTTCTCTATGTTATGAAGGAACTGTGGTTACAACTTTACAGCACTAAAAAAATCTAATGCAAATCATTACTTTTGTCAGCTTGTGGGCTGAGGGACAATTGCGCATAGTGTAGTGCTAAAAGAATATCTTGCTAAATAACATCCTTAGTACCTTATAAATAATTAATAAAAGAGAATTTAATGATCAGTGTTTTTGATATGTTCAGCATCGGTATAGGCCCGTCCAGTTCTCATACGGTAGGCCCAATGCGCGCAGCATTAGCCTTTATTGATGCATTAAAACAGCAGCAACTATTTGACCAGACTACCGGTATTGTGACTGAGTTATATGGCTCATTGGGTCAGACAGGCAAAGGCCATGGCACCGGTAAAGCCGTCATTTTAGGATTATGCGGATTTGCGCCAGAAACTATTGATGTAGACATTATTGATTCGCAACTCGCTGATATTGACAAAAACCAACAACTCAATCTCAATGGCGAAAAACTAATTACTTTCCCGCGCAAAGACGCAATTGTATTTCATCGTCGTAAAACCCTGAAAATGCATTCCAATGGTCTAACTCTTTTTGCCTACGACAAAAACGGTGAGATTTTTAAACAAACTTACTATTCCATTGGTGGCGGCTTTATCATTCGTGAAGAAGATTTTGCCCAGCAAAAATTTATCGCTCTGGAAGAAGAAAAAAAGCCGGTTCCCTACCCCTTTGAAACCGCCAATGAGCTAATTGCCCACTGCAAAAGTAATGGTTTCAGGATCAGTTCCCTGATGCTCAAGAATGAAACCGCCTTTATGCCGCAAAATGAGATCAAATCCAAATTGTGGGAAATATGGCAAGTGATGCGTGGCTGCGTACAAAAAGGGATTGAAACCGAGGGGATCTTACCGGGGGGATTAAAAGTGTCCCGTCGTGCACCAGGGTTATATCGACGCCTGCAAAATGAAAAAAATGCAGATCCTATGGTGGTGATGGATTGGGTTAACTTGTTTGCCTTAGCGGTCAATGAAGAGAATGCCGCTGGCAGTCGTGTCGTTACCGCACCAACCAATGGCGCTGCCGGTATATTACCGGCAGTACTCAGCTATTTTGACAAATTTGTCCAGCCGGTTGACGAAGACACCGCTGCTCGTTACTTATTAACTGCTGCCGCCATTGGTATTTTGTATAAGAAGAATGCTTCTATTTCCGGTGCTGAAGTTGGCTGCCAAGGCGAAGTGGGAGTCGCTTGCTCCATGGCCGCAGGCGCGTTAACTGAGATATTAGGCGGCAGTGTTGACGCCGTTGAAAATGCCGCTGAAATCGGTATGGAACATAATCTCGGTTTAACCTGTGATCCGGTTGGTGGATTAGTGCAGGTTCCCTGTATTGAACGCAATGCTATGGGGTCAATTAAGGCGATTAATGCTTCACGTCTAGCCTTGCGTGGCACTGGAGAGCATAAAGTATCATTGGATAAAGTGATTAAAACTATGTGGGATACGGGCAATGATATGAAAGCCAAATACAAAGAAACCGCACGAGGCGGTTTAGCGGTCAATATTATCGAATGTTAAACAGGTCTTAGGACGAATAGCGGGTTTCGAGCCACGAGCTGAAAATGCGTAGCTCGTAGCTCGTAGCTCGTAGCTCGTAGCTCGTAGCTCGTAGCTCGTAGCTCGTAGCTCGTAGCTCGTAGCTCAATTATTTAACCGGTAAAGTCAGGCCTTTAAACATTTTTTCGATTTCATCGTTGTTTTTCAGCATCATCGCCCGTTCAACCACATCTTTGGTTAAATGTGGAGCAAAACGCTCGATAAAATCATACATATAACTGCGTAAAAACGAACCTTTACGGAAACCGATTTTGGTCGTGCTATATTCAAATAAATGGCTGGCATCAATTTTAACCAAATCATTATCCAGTTTCTCATCTACCGCCATTGAAGCAATCACGCCAATACCTACACCTAAACGTACATAGGTTTTAATCACATCGGCGTCAGTCGCCGTAAAGACGATTTTCGGCTCTAAGCCTG
Organism: Neptunicella sp.; assembly: GCF_048268085.1. Lineage (NCBI taxonomy): Bacteria > Pseudomonadati > Pseudomonadota > Gammaproteobacteria > Alteromonadales > Alteromonadaceae > Neptunicella > Neptunicella sp. Next base: position 172,670 of record NZ_JBLWWF010000004.1, read on the forward strand.
CCCGTCCAAACGCTTCATCCAACTCGGAGCGCCCGGTAAAGCCAAACACATAGGTCACCAACGAATACTGGGCAATATCTTCGATAGTTATCGAGGTCTTGCGCGCCAAGGCGTGATCCCGATTAACAATAATACTGCGATTCCAATGATAACAAGGCAACATCACCAAATCGTTATATAAATGCAGCGCTTCGGTGGCAATGGCAAAATCAGCTTCGCCTTTGGCGGCTAAATCACTAATTTGTGATGGTGTTCCCTGATGCATATGCAGTGAGACTTTAGGATATTTAGTCATAAATCCTTTAATCACCGAAGGCAACGCATAACGAGCTTGGGTATGGGTGGTGGCAATATTCAATTTACCTTGATCAGGCAAAGTATGCTCGCGGGAGACCGCTTTGATACTTTCAACCTTGGCCAGAATTTCTTGGGCAATATTAATCACGTCCTGACCGGCACCGGTCACATGAGTTAAGTGTTTGCCGCTTCTGCCAAAGATCTGTACGCCTAATTCATCTTCCAGCATACGAACCTGCTTACTGATCCCCGGTTGGGATGTATACAGACTTTCGGCCGTAGCGGAAACATTGAGATTATTATTAAGGACTTCGACTATATAGCGCAGTTGTTGTAATTTCATTGGTTGGGATGACCTGCCTGTTCCAGATTTAAATACGTAACTGTTCAGCTACTTAAACATGACTTCATGTATTCGTTTGTTCTTATTCTAAATATATATACCTATGCGAAAATTAATTCCATATAATTTTAGCTAAACCTGCATTTTTTATTCTTTCAGATGTTATTAATAGGTTTAAATTCGCCTAAACATATTTAGTTCAAATGAGAGTCCAGCAATGACCGACTTTTCTACCGTACTGGCTTGTGCCGTACATGATATGAAAAATTCCCTCTGCCTACTATTGCAGTCCATCGAAACACTAGGCAATGAAATTGGTGACTCAGACCACAGTGTATCCGATCAACTTGCCAGTATCCATTACGAAGCATCAAGGTTGAACACCAGTTTAATGCATATTTTGTCATTGTACCGCGCGGACCGTGAACAATTACCGATAAATATTGATCAACATTACCTTGAAGATATCATCGATGAAGTCGTTGCAACAAATCAACGCTATCTGGATAACAAAGCCATCAGCCTCAATGTGAATCAGCAACAAGAATTGTTTTGGTATTTTGACAATGAACTTATTTGCTTACTACTCAACGATATTTTGATTAACGCCATTCGCTACAGCAAGGAACGGGTTCAATTAAGCACCTATATACAAGACGGTTACTTATGTATTCGTCTGGAAGATGATGGAGATGGATACCCACAAAATATGCTCAATACCCAACATGAACAGATGCAAGACTTTGATATAAGTACCGGCAGGACTGGCTTAGGGCTATACTTTGCCCGTATGATTGCTACCGCTCATGAACGGAATGGTAAACACGGCGAGATCCTAATGGAAAACGGTGGCATATACGGAGGGAGTGTATTTACATTAAAATTACCCTAGTATACGTCGATAATAGATAAACCCACTGAGTTCGTAGCTTACGGATTTGTCACTCAGGAAAATAAAAACATATGTTTGCAACCGTTATTATTCTTATCGCTGTGCTGATTGTGACTGCCATTATTATTAATGCCATCCAACAACATAAAGAAAAAGCAGAAGCCGAAAAACGTGCCGATTTAACCAAATTAAAAACCATTATTGATGAGGCTGAAGACACCTTACTTGCCGCTGAGTATTTGCCGGTATCTAGTCAAATGAGGTTAATTTTACTTGATCGTATGATTACTGCGTTACAGCAATCATTACAATTAAACCCCAAGATGATGGACTATAAAAAGCGTATTGCAGAGCTGCAGGAAGCGAAAGAGCAACTCAACGTTGTGGAAACCAACTCGGCGAACTTTAATATCTCGTTACCGGATAATGAAAAACAAATTATTCTGCTGATCCAGGGTATTAAACGTTTACGTATTATTTTGCGCTCAGAAAATCATAAAGGCACGATTAGCTCGGATGTGTTTACTAATGAAGATAAATATCTTGACCGTTATCAACTGAAGGTCAACATGGAAACCTTATCCCGCCGGATTCAAAGCTCGTTGCAAAACAAAATGCTGGGTTCGGCACGGCAATACCTTGAAAAAGCCATCGCTGCGCTAAAAAATCAGGCCAATCAAGATGACTATGTAGTCGCCAAAAAAGCCGAATTCGAGAATCAGCTCAATAATATTCACAGCATGATGCGTAATGCCAATGCTGAAGATACCGCACGAAGAGTAGAAGAAGGCAAAGATGAACTAGACGAGTTATTTGCCCCTAAGAAGAAATGGTAAAAGGGGCTCTGCCCCTACTCTATTGGCACTCCCCCGTCATTGGTCGGAAAATAACGCAAACACTTCTTTCCCCGGTTATATTGTTGGTCTGATTGGACAAGTGATAATGCTTGGGCTTTTAAGCGGTAAAACAATTGAGTACCGCATTTGACACAAAATCCCCGTTCAGCCCAGTCCGACGACTCATAGACAGATATATATTCGTGACCGCCAAGTTGCACATCGCCTTTACGTTCGAGCTGGCAAAGGGTCTTGTAAGCCCCTAATAACGAGCATTCCAAAAGTAACGTTTACTGCTCACAGGCACCTCTCTTTTAGTCATTTTATCTAACTAAGAGGTGTCTAGGAAATTAGTAGCGATTCATTAACTGTTTGCAGTACTTATTAAGGCTTTATTCCAAATGTCAGCACCGCTACTAAACAATAAACTGCTTTGTGCTTTGTTCATCCCTACCCTTTGTGCCGCATCTAAAAAAAGGTTTGGAGAAGATTGAAAGGTTGCTAATGCATTGAGCAAATCTTGTTTAGGCCTATCACCATAATGTCGCTCTACTTCAGTCCAAACGTGTTCACCAGCTGCGCCCCAGTGATGCCCCATTACCATCAAATCAATGAAGTCTTTCTTGTCCGCACTTTGACCACGATCAGATTGGGCTAATAATTTAGTAATAAAGCAGCTGTCATGATCCAAACATGGCACCGGAAACAATGAGTTATCCATTTTTGAAAGTTTATAATCATCAAAACTCACAAACTCCAACTTAATGTTGATGCCTTGTTCTTGTACGACTGTGCGCACACCGTAGCGGTCAGAGCGAATTTCTCTGGCCAGAGTTAATGGAGCGGTTGTAGCGTCACCTAAGCTAGCAGTGGTAACTTGCGAGCGGATAGCACGATAGCTAGCGGTATTAGGACAAATAAAGTCAATATCTATCGATTCACGGTATTCGTTAAGCTCTAGTGCTATACGAGTACCGCCACCAAACATAATGTTGTTGTCTTCAAAAAATGCTGGATTTAGCTTTTCAAGAACGGCTTGTATTGCGTTGTGGTGATCAGACAGAAACTTGTTAGTCATGTCAGGCACTCATAAATATACCGTGGCCATACTTTTCTGTTAAACGGGCAATTAGCTGCTTTTCTTTCTTGGTGATATTAGTGTCGTCAACATAACGCCAGCGAGTTTCGTAATACTCGAACACCATTGCCTCATCCAACACTTCCACATGAACATCCCAAAGGATGCTCTTTAGTTGTGGATATTGCTCAATGTGTATCTGATTCACGCCGAATTCGCCTTATGTTGATAGGTACCAATGTATGTTAAATACCCAAGAGAAACAATAGTTAAGCTACCTAACTCAACAATGCAAATCTTAAATAGGTGATGAATCACACTATGAATCAACTAGTCAACTATCTAGCATTTATATTTTAACATTTTCTACAAATTAAGCTGGAAAGTCCACATAGGTGACTATGCACAAACTAATGGGCTTACTTAGTTTTAGAACCAAGCAACGAAAATGCTCAAAAGATAAAGGTTATTAGATAACTATCATAAATGGCTAACCTGACAGTTTAAGAAGACTTTATGTATACATAAATGGATGAATTGTTAACTTGGAATTTTAAGGGTGGCGTTGACCCTGATAGTATTATACTAGCTTTTAAAGATTGCCTACCCAAACCGTAAAATAAGATTCAAAAAAACAGCTCACTTTCGAATGCAAATCAAGTAAATAAATTAGCATACTGACAAGTCTAAAATACAACTACATTAATTTTTTTAGGTTCTAAATGATAGTGGATACTATTGCTTTGAATATTGGTGCCCGGGGCCGGACTTGAACCGGCACGACCTTACGATCGAGGGATTTTAAATCCCTTGTGTCTACCAATTTCACCACCCGGGCATCGGATGTAAGCCATTGAGACTTATAAAGTGAGGTTGTTCTGTTTACGCTTCGCGTAAATCCTTGTGGTCGCCCTTTCGACATCCTGTCTCGGTCGACACTGGCGCTGTCCTGCGCTGCGTCTACCAATTTCACCACCCGGGCATCGGATGTGAGCTGTGAAGCTCAAAATGTGAAGTCTTTTCCATTTAGCACCCGCTAAAATGGAGGCGGGTCCCGGAGTCGAACCGAGGTCCACGGATTTGCAATCCGCTGCATAGCCACTCTGCCAACCCGCCGTAGAAAGTTTGGAGCGGGAAACGAGACTTGAACTCGCGACCCCAACCTTGGCAAGGTTGTGCTCTACCACTGAGCTATTCCCGCATCTTTCTTTCTAATACATTCGGCCTCCGCTAAATGTGGGGTGCATTCTACATTTAACCATTTTAGTGTCAACCACAAAAAACAACATTTTTGTTTGTTTGCTGCTTTTTTGATTCAAACGCTCATTTTCCCTGCAAGTTGAATAAAATTTGACGGCTCACTCGTTGTCTTGTGGTGCTTTGATTAAATGTGGCCATGCGGCTTTTAAATAAATAACCATAGACCAAACGGATAAGACTGTGGCAATAAACAATAAAATATACCCTAGTGTGACCCAGTAAATGGGAAATCCCATAAATACTTCCAGTTCAGACAATAAACCAATTAACGCTAACATCTGCGCCATGGTTTTGGCTTTACCAATAAATGAGACTTGTACGCTGTCTTCAAATCCTGAACCGGCCATCCACTCTCTTAATGCAGAAACAAACACTTCTCTGGCAGTTAATAAAATGGCAGGAATCGTGATCCAGGGATCCTGATAAGAATGTGCAATCATCAATAATGCGGCGGCAACAATGAGTTTATCCGCAACCGGATCTAAAAATGCGCCAAAAGGTGTTGATTGCTGCAGCCGGCGCGCTAAATAGCCATCTAGCCAATCGGTAATGGCTGCAAACCAGAAAACAAATGCTGACGCCTGGTGCGCCCATTTCCAATCCAGAAAATAAACAACAACAAAGACCGGGATCAACAACACCCGAATCATGGTTAAAATATTAGGTATGGTCCACATGATTATTCTTTTAGTTTTATTGGTTAAGGTGTTGATGAATCTGTTCTGCTAATTCTGGGCTAATCCCTGGAACGTTAGCTAATTCATCAATACTGGCTTTGAGAACTTCTTGTAGTCCTCCCATATATTTCAGCAAGTTTTGTCGGCGTTTAGCACCAATTCCGGGAATCGATTCCAGCTTGGAGGTTTTCTTAACCTTTTGGCGTCGATTTCGATGCCCGGCAATAGCGAATCGGTGTGATTCATCTCGAATATGCTGAATCAAATGCAGTGCAACTGAATCTGAGCTCATGGGGATGGTAGCATGATTTCCGGCTAAAATAAGCGTTTCCAACCCGGCCTTCCGACTTGTTCCCTTTGCCACCCCGATAAGCATTGGTTTTTTATCGGCTTGCCAGTCTTCAAAAAAACTTTCAGCCTGGGCTAATTGGCCTTTACCACCGTCGATAAACAAGATATCCGGTACTTTTTCTGCATCAGTACAATTTTTATAACGACGACGTAATGCTTGTGCCATCGCGGCATAATCATCACCGGGTGTTATCCCTTCGATATTATATAATCGGTAGTCATTTTTGTATGGGCCTTCACGATTAAAAACCACACATGAGGCAACCGTTTGTTGTCCTGACGTATGGCTAATATCAAAACATTCCATGCGCTGTATGGGTTGCTCAAACTCCAATATTTTTTCTAGCGCCTGATAACGGGCAATAATCGACTTTTGATGTGTCTGACGTGATTCCAACGCATTTTCCGCATTGGTATTAGCCAGTCGCAGGTAGCGGCTTTTTTCGTTTCTAGCCCCTTTATACAGACGAATTTTACGATGCGCGTTTTCCGACAACAACGCTTCAATACTATCTTTATCTTCAATATCAACCGGGATCACGATTTGAGCCGGTATCGATTTATCGCCAGTTAAATAAAACTGCAATAAAAACGACTGAAATATTTCTTTTTCGTCAGATAGTTTGGGGACTTTTGGGAAAAAGCTTTTGCTGCCCAGCAACTTGTTATCGCGAATAAACATGCCTTGTACACTGGCAATACCATTACGATAGGCAAAACCAAACACATCCATTTCCTGCTCGTTACCACTAACATGCTGCTGCTCTTGTACCTTTTTTAATGACGAGATTTGATCACGGTACCGGGCGGCAGCTTCAAAATTAAGTTGCTCACTCGCCACTTCCATTTTATTCACCAAAGTACCGATAACCTGGGCGTTCTTGCCGCGTAAAAACAAACGGGCCAGCTCAACTTGTTGTTGATATTCCTCATCACTCACCAAGCCTTCTACACAAGGCCCCGCGCAGCGCTGTAATTGATATTGTAAACAAGGTCGACTGCGGGATTTATAATAATTATCTTCACACTGGCGTATTGGAAACAGCTTTTGCATCACGCTTAGGCTTTCTCGCACTGCCCACGCGCTGGGATATGGCCCAAAATATTCGCCTTTCTTTTTACGCGGGCCACGATGGTTAGTTAAACGAGGATGTTGATGATCCGACAAAAAAATAAACGGATAGGATTTGTCATCACGCAGCAACACATTATACCGGGGGCGATATTGCTTGATATAGTTGTTTTCAAGAATGAACGCTTCGGTTTCGGAATGGGTGACTGTCACATCCATACTGGCAATATGACTCACCAATGACTGGGTTTTTACGCTATCCAAATTTTTACGAAAATAGCTACTTACCCGCTTTTTAAGGTTTTTTGCTTTACCGACATAAATGACCTCAGCCGCAGCATTATACATCCGATAGACGCCGGGCTGGGGTGTTAAATTTTTTATAAAATGCTGTGGATCAAACTGTTTTGAATCACTCATCTACAAACTACATATTTTCTGAACTAATTAATTTATGTCGTAAAGCCAAATGAGTCAGCTCAACATCCCCACCCACATTAAGCTTTTCAAACATGCGATATTTATAGGTATTAACCGTTTTAGCACTTAAATTGAGTTGGCTGGCGATTTCCGGAACGCGTATGCCGCGAGTGATCATGAGTAATATCTGCATTTCTCGCTCAGACAATTGTTTAAAGGGATCATCATCACTCAAACTTAACTGCCCTAGCGCGATCTGCTGTGCCATGTCTTGCGAGATATACTTTTGGCCGCTGTTCACCTGGTGAATAGCTTTAATCATTTCTTCCGGTAAGGCATTTTTTGTTAAATAGCCATGAGCGCCCATTTGCATGACTTTAGCTGGATAAGGATTGTCATGCACCACTGATAGCACAATGACTTTAATATCCAGATCCATCCGAATAATTTTACGAGATGCTTCTAGTCCCCCCATCCCCGGCATATTCATATCCATCAACACAATATCGGGGTTTTCATTCCGACAAAACTTAACAGCGTCTTCACCGTTGGAGGCTTCACCGACGACTTTAAAGCCTCTAACATCACTCAGTATTTTACGTACGCCGGTTCTAACCAAATCATGATCATCAACCAATAAAATTGTTATCAAGGACATTTACTCCGAACTGCCGTCTCAATGACGACCAACACTATGTGAAATATTATAAAATAAAGACTATCAACAGCGTAATCAACGATAAAACGAACTACTTAATCTATTCCAGCCTTCAATGACCGCGGCTCGGCTCTGGCCAATATTTTTGGCATAGCAACGCTCAACCTGACACTGGATTATCCACCGGTCTTTACAATTAGGGACTTTTTGGGGTTCGGTTGGCATTCCCCCACAACGACATTGAATAGGTCCAAGTGACTCAGTTTGGCTCATAAATTCATCACTCATTCTCTTATTGCAACGGAGTATTGTAGGTCATCATACTGACGTCATTGCATTTTTTACAGTCGAGCGTAAATAAAAACACGGCGGTAGAATATATATGCTTCCGCCATTTTACGCTATGAGTTCTGTGAGAGACTGGCCGCTTGCGATTAGCGCAAGAAAAAAGCGAAATGATTTTGGGCTGGATTATTCCAGGCATCCAGCCCCCTTCTGGCGTTAAAACTTGTTCCAGACGGTTTGGTCGACCCCTCGCGGGTCCTTGTTCGTGAAACACAAAAAAGCCCGCTAAACTGTAGCGGGCTTTTTATGTATTTGGCGGAGAGGGAGGGATTCGAACCCCCGGTAGGTTTAACCCTACGTCTGATTTCAAGTCAGGTGCATTAAGCCAAGCTCTGCCACCTCTCCAAATTGTGGGGCGAATATTAATGAGCTTTATCAGGCTTGTAAAGTATAAATTGGTTTAAATAGTGCGTTTGCTTTAAGAATGAGCAATTCGTTTAAATAATCAGCCACTCATCATTTGTTACAACCATAAAGTACGGTATTGCTTGAATTTTTGAACTAAAACCCATACAACTAGCCTTAGATATAGTTATATTAAAATTGTTTTATCCTGGAGGAAACAATGAACGAAAGAACAATATATTCCGCGTCATCTGGTACGTCGGTATTACAAACTAATAAAGTATTGCGCAGTACCTATATGCTGTTAGCCATGACCTTGGCTTTCAGTGCAATTGTGGCCGGTGTGGCCATGACGTTAAACTTACCTCACCCAGGATTAATTATTACCTTGGTAGGATTTTACGGATTACTCTTTTTAGTGCACAAAACCGCTAATAGTGGTGCCGGTGTGTTAAGTGTATTCGCTTTTACCGGTTTCCTTGGTTACACCTTGGGCCCCATCTTGAATATGGTCATCGGTGCCGGTGGTGGTGAGTTAGTTACCACAGCACTGGGTGGTACTGCGCTGATTTTCTTTGCATTATCCGCTTATGTATTGATGACCAAGAAAGATATGTCCTTTTTGAATGGTATGTTGTTTGCTGGTTTCTGGGTAATTTTGGTGGGTATGATCGCCAATATTTTCCTCAATATTCCAGCATTAAGTTTAGGCATGAGTGCGTTATTTATTCTGTTCTCCTCTGGCGTAATTCTGGTTCAAACCAGTGATATTATTAAAGGTGGTGAACGTAATTATATTTTAGCCACTGTGACCTTATATGTGTCTTTATATAATATTTTCCTGAGCTTGCTGAACTTGCTAATGGCGTTTGGCGGTAGCGACGATTAAACTGATCAACCCCGGCTTTGCCGGGGTTACTTTTTTGGCTATTCATGTATTCATTCTGTCTGCTAGTTAATTCATCCCCTATTGATTCAAGTTCTGCATATAGTGCCTATCGGTTTGCCGAGTCCGTGCTACAGCTTAACCACACACTAAATGGCATTTTCTTTTATCAGGCCGGTATTCATAACACCAATAAATTAGCCAATATGGCTTCTGATGAATTAAATTTGTACCAGAAGTGGCTTGGGCTCAGTCAACAACATCAAATTCCCATGCAAGTGTGTATTACCGCAGCAAATCGTCGCGGTATTATTTCCGAACAGGACGCTGAGGATATTGATAGTGTGCATTTCAATTTATCTGCCCCATTTGAATCCGCAGGCTTGGGTGAACTGATTCAAATGATGGCGAAATCTGATCGGGTGGTGCAATTTTAATGGCTTCTATCGCGATTATTAATACCTCAACGCCCTACTCCTCTACCAGTGCGCAGGAATCCTTAGATTTAGCGATGGTGGCTGGCACTTTTGGACAAACGGTTAGCCTGTTTTTTATTGATGACGGAGTCTTTCAGCTGGTTAATCGGCAAGATGCTCAATTAGTCGGGCGCAAGGATTTTTATAAATCCTTTGCTGCATTAGAATTCTATGATGTCGAACAGCTGTATGTCTGTGAGCAAAGCCTAATCGAGCGTAATATGAGTGTGGATGAGTTAAACACCGATGTCGTCCCTCTCAACTCAGCAGCGCTAGCCCATACTATAGGCCTGCACGATCACATATTGAGATTCTGATGCTGCATATTGTTAAATCCAGTCCCTTTACCCACCTGTCTCTGCAAAATTGTCTTAACCGGTTGCAGCCTAACGATGGCTTGCTATTACTTGAGGACGGAGTGTACGCGCTGTTACAAAGGGAATCATGGCAATCAAAACTGGATGCCAATATTAAACTGTATGTACTACAAGATGACGCCATTAGCCGGGGCGTGCCCCATACTGCCGCAAGTGTTAACTGGATCGATTATCCCCAGTTTGTACAACTCACCCTTGATTATCCCCAAAGTATGAGCTGGTAACAGCATGGATTATTTTATTGATTTTAATCAGCAACGCATTGAAACCGATAAGTTTGGTTACCTGACCAATATTACAGACTGGAGCCCGGAACTGGCGGTTGAAATTGCCCGGCTCGAAGCCATTGAGCTGACCGAAGAACGCTGGGAAGTCGTCAACTTTGTGCGAGAATTTTATCTGGAATTTAATACCAGCCCCGCCATTCGTGCATTAGTTAAAGCCATGGCTAAAAAGTTTGGCCCCGATAAAGGTAATAGCCGCTATTTGCATCGTCAGTTTCCCAAAGGCCCTGCCAAACAAGCAACTAAAATTGCCGGCTTACCCAAACCGGCTAAATGTTTGTGAATTGCACATAAAAAACAAAACCCCGGAGAACCGGGGTTTTTATTGGCTGTTAATAAAACCTGGCTTAAGCTATTTTTTCCAAACCACCCATATAAGGTTTTAACGCTTCAGGCACTATCACCGAACCATCGGCTTGCTGATAGTTTTCCAGTATCGCCACCAACGTTCGTCCCACAGCCAAGCCAGAGCCATTTAAGGTATGTAACAATTCGGGCTTGTTGGTTTCGGGGTTACGGTAACGAGCCTGCATTCTACGCGCTTGAAAATCGCCCATATTGGAACAAGATGAAATCTCACGGTAGGTATCTTGCGCGGGCAACCACACTTCCAAATCGTATGTTTTACACGCACCAAATCCCATATCACCGGTGCACAACAACACTTTACGATAGGGCAATTCCAGTACTTGTAGCACTTTTTCGGCATGGCTAGTCAGTTCTTCCAAGGCCTGATCAGAATCTTGTGGTTTGACTAGTTGTACCATTTCAACTTTATCAAATTGGTGTTGACGAATTAAACCACGAGTATCGCGCCCGTACGAACCGGCTTCACTGCGGAAACAGGGAGTATGGGCAGTCATTTTCAGTGGTAAATCATCTGCAGACAGAATCTCATCGCGAGCAATATTGGTTAACGGTACTTCCGCAGTGGGAATGAGTGACAACCCCTGACCTTCTTCGGTGGCCGGTTGAGTATGAAATAAGTCTTCACCAAATTTGGGCATTTGGCCAGTACCATACAAACTATCAACGTTAACCAAATAGGGAACATACATTTCCTGATAGCCGTGCTCATTTGTATGCAGATCCAGCATCATTTGGCTTAAGGCACGGTGCATTTTGGCAATACCACCACGCATCACCACAAAACGTGAGCCAGTTAATTTAGTCGCGGTTTCAAAATCCAGTCCATTACCGATAGCGGCACCAAGATCAACATGATCTTTAATCTCAAAATCAAACTGTCGAGGGGTTCCCCAACGAGAAATTTCAAGGTTTTCACTCTCGTCCTTACCAGTCGGAACACTGTCATCGGGTAAATTAGGAATTGCCATTGAGAATTGATTGATCTGTTCAAGCAATAAACCCAGTTCAGCTTTAGCAGCATCCAGTTCACTGCCTAATTTGCCAACTTCTGCCATTAACGGGGCTATATCTTCACCCGCCGCTTTGGCTTTACCTATGGATTTGGAACGCACATTACGTTCATTTTGTAGTTCTTGAGTACGAACTTGCAACGTTTTACGCTTTTCTTCCAATTGGTTGAATGTAGCCACATCCAAATTAAAACCGCGTAAAGCTAAACGTTGGGCAGTGCCTTCAATGTCATTACGTAAGTGCTTAGGATCTAACATGTTTGTCTATATTAACCTTATAAAAATAATATCTGATTTGTCGATACGATAACCGACGGGTAAATTATTATTGCTTGCCTATCAACTGCAAACCTAACCAAGCTGCGGTAAAACAACAGACTAAATTAAACAGAATATTCAATAGTCCTTTTAGCCACGAGCCTTGTTGCATCAGCAACATGGTATCAACCGAGAATGTGGAAAAAGTGGTTAATGCGCCCAAAAAGCCAATGGCCACTAAGGAACGCCAAGGTGCAACGCTCACTTGCCCTTGTTCCAATAAGCTGTACAGCAAGCCTAACGAAAAGGAGCCAACAATATTGACCAGCAGTGTACCAAAAGGAAAGCCTTTGCCAAGCAGCTGTAGCATCATTTGATTAATAAAATGACGCAAACAAGCCCCACTGGCACCCCCCACAGCGATATAAAGATAAATTGTGAAGTTATTCATAACGTTTCTGCTTACTTTGCTGATTTAATTGCTGCAAATAATCCAATTTGGCCTTGATTTGCTTTTCCATGCCACGCTCATTGGGCTGATAATAAACTTTGTCTTGCAGTTCTACTGGCAGATATTTTTCTCCAGCGGCAAACGCACCGGGTTCATTGTGTGCATAACGATATTCCGCACCGTGTCCCATTTCTTTCATTAATTTGGTAGGCGCATTGCGCAAGTGCAACGGCACGTCGTAATCGGGCAGATTTTTGGCATCGTCTTTGGCCTGATTAAACGCCATATATACCGCGTTACTCTTAGCAGCACTGGCACAATAAATTAACGCTTGAGCAATCGCCCTTTCCCCTTCCGCCGGCCCCACCCGTTGGAATATATCCCAGGCGTTGAGGGTAATTTGCAGGGCTCGAGGATCAGCATTACCAATGTCTTCGGAGGCAATAGCCAATAACCGTCTGGCAACGATAAATGGGTCGCCTCCTCCCTGTAAAATCCGCGCATACCAATATAATGCGCCATCAGGTGATGAGCCACGCACCGACTTATGTAGAGCCGATAGCATGTCGTAATATTGATCACCGCCTTTATCAAACAAACTGATCTTGTCACCGACCGCCTGTTTAACCGTCGTTAAATCAATATGACTGTGTTCGGCAAAATCGGCCGACAATTCCAGGTAATTAAGCAAGCGACGCGCATCCCCACCACTTAATTCACACAACAATGCTTTGGCATCGTCACTGATCGTCATGTGTTGCTGGCCTAATCCGCGCTCCGGGTCAGATAAGGCTCGCTGCAGAATATCAACCAAATCTGCTTCAAGTAGATTTTTAAGCAAATAAACACGAGTACGGGATAATAACGCGTTGTTCAGTTCAAAAGATGGGTTCTCAGTGGTGGCACCAATAAAGGTGACAGTGCCGTCTTCAATAAAGGGTAAAAATGCATCCTGCTGGGATTTGTTGAATCTATGCACCTCATCGACAAATAAAATGGTATTTTTACCGCGACTGGACGCATGGTATTTAGCCGCTTCAATGGCGCTACGAATATCTTTGACCCCGGAAGTCACCGCGGAGATACGTTCTAAATGTGCGTTAGAATGATGGGCGACAATTTCAGCCAACGTGGTTTTACCGGTACCCGGTGGCCCCCACAGAATCATCGAATGGGCTCGACCTAATTGAATCGCTTGATACAAGGGTTTTCCTTGCCCGACAATATGCGACTGACCAAAATATTCATCAATATTTTGTGGCCGCATCCGCGCGGCCAGAGGGGCAAAGTTGTTGGTTTGCTTAAAGTCCTGCTGGGTCATTACGTTGGTCGTCCAGACTATATCCTGCTGGCAGATTAAATTTAAACAAACTACTGTCGATATCCTGACCTTGCTGGATATGACTGAAAATCAGCTTACTCAATTGTTCCTGACGATCAACAATATGCAGTTCGGTTAATTTATCCTGTTCAAAGACAAACACCAACTTGGCAATTTGGCTGGTTTCAGCATTGGTTTCGACCGAAAATGAATTTCCCTGTTGAGTAATGGTATAGCTTTGCCATACATCACTTTGCGGCTCGGCCAGCAAAACAATAGGATTATTTTTAACGGCTTCCGATTGATCCAGTGCAATAACTTGTTCAACAAACGGATCGATATGCCATAACGTACTACCATCAGCAATCAATACGTTTTCATTGGGCTCGTTTACTTGCCAATGCAATTTATTTGGTTGCAATAAGGCGATATGACCGCTGGATTCTTGCAACACTGTATGTTGAGCATCTGTCACTGTTTGGCTGAAATCAGCCGAATAACTCTGTAACTGGGTTAACTTTTGTTGCAATGCACTTTTGGCACTTTGCGCAAAAGTGACGGTACTTAGCATTAATGGCACAACCAGTAATGACAGGCTAAATAATTTTTTCACAATTAATCTCTTATGGGTGGTGGCGCCAATACTTCACGGGTGCCATTGTGACCGGATGCCGTTACGACACCACTTTGTTCCATTTGTTCGACAATGCGTGCTGCGCGATTGTAACCAATTCTGAATTGACGCTGCACTAACGACACCGACACCTTGCGGTTAGTGGTAACAAAGGCAACAGCTTCATCGTATAACACATCACCTTCCTGATCAGCGCCTTCAGGCTGTTCTCCAGGCAGTAAGGCATCTGCAGATTGATCGCCACTGAGTATTTCATCAATATAATTGGGTTTACCCCGTTTTTTCCAATCCGACACCACGGCGTGTACTTCATGATCATCCACAAAAGCACCATGTACCCGGGTAGGAACGCCGGTTCCTGAGGGCAGATATAACATATCCCCCATTCCTAACAAGGCTTCAGCACCCTGCTGATCGAGTATGGTACGGGAATCAATTTTGGATGAGACCTGAAACGCAATACGAGTGGGAATATTGGCTTTAATCAATCCGGTAATCACATCTACCGAAGGACGCTGGGTAGCCAGAATAAGATGAATACCGGCCGCCCGTGCTTTTTGTGCAATACGAGCAATGAGTTCTTCAACTTTTTTACCGACAATCATCATCATGTCGGCGAACTCGTCAACGATCACCACAATGCTAGGCAATTTTTCCAAATCGGGGGCGACCTCTTCCATACTTTCTTCAGATTTCCACAGAGGATCTTTAATCGGTTCGCCATCGGCAATCGCCTGCGTTACTTTGGCATTAAAACCTTTCAGGTTTCGCACCCCCAGCGCTGACATAAGGCGATAACGACGTTCCATTTCCGCTACACACCAACGTAATGCGTTGGATGCATCTTTCATATCGGTAACCACTTCGGCCAGCAAATGGGGAATGCCTTCATATACTGAAAGTTCCAACATTTTCGGGTCGATCATGATAACCCGCACATCTTCCGGGGTGGATTTATACAATAAGCTCAGGATCATCACATTGACCCCGACTGACTTACCTGAGCCGGTTGTACCGGCCACCAGCAAGTGAGGCATTTTAGCTAAATCGACAATCACCGGTTTACCGGAAATATCTTTACCCAGCACCATAGTCAGGTTGGAATCGGATGACTCGAACGACGGGCAACTTAAGACTTCAGACAAACGCACCATTTCACGATTTTTATTGGGTAATTCCAAACCAATTACTGATTTGCCGGGGATGACTTCCACTACCCGCACCGAAATGGCCGATAAAGCACGCGCTAAATCTTTGGATAGGCCGGATATACGGCTCACTTTTACTCCGGGCGCTAGATCCAGTTCAAAACGGGTTATCACCGGCCCCGGATAGACACCCACTACGCGAGCTTCAATATTAAAATCGGCCAGTTTTTCTTCCACCAGCCGCGATACTTGTTCCAGTTCTTCCTGCGAAATAGGGTTTTCGATTTTGTCAGCCCGATCAAGTAGGTCGATAGTCGGCATCGGCGTACTTTCGCGTGGCTCCGAGGCTTGTTCGGGTTCCGGTTGTACTTCGGGCTCTTTACGTTTGAAAATCTTTTTCTTCTTTCTGGACGCTGCAGGCGCATCCAAATCAACATCATTATTGGCCGTAAATGGTTGACTGAAATCCTCATCCATTTCAGGTTCAATGCGCATGGAAGTAATTTCAATGTTGCTGGATGATTGTTGGCTTTTATCTTCAATGGACTTATTTTTGGTTAAATCCATCAATTTAGGTGGGCTGATATGAGTTAGTTGCCCGGACATTTTAGCCGTTCCCCGCGCGCCTTTAATCACCCATTCGCCAATCCAGTCAACAATACTTAGCCACGATATGCCGGTGACCAAGGTAAAACCGGCGCATAACAAACAGAGTAAAAATAAAATGCTACCGGCTACGTTAAATACCGGTAATAAGGTGGTACTTAATACATCACCAACAAAACCACCAGCAGGAAAATAAAAAGGATCATCAAAATTGAGACTGGCCAAACCGCACGCACCGAGGATAGCAACCACCCCACCAATAAAACGCAACGAAATGGTGAGATAGTCCATCTCCAGAATATCTTTAGCTTGCTGAAACAGAAACCAGCCTAACAAGGCAGAAATAAACGGAAAGAGATACGCCACAAAACCAAAGGTAAACAGCAATATATCGGCAAACCATGCCCCAGCTGCCCCAGCTGCATTACTGACCGCACCTTGATGTCCGGCCTGACTCCAACTGGGATCAGCCGGATCAAAAGAGCCCAAAGACAACAATAAAAACAAAGCAAAAGCACAACTTAAAATCATGCCTACTTCCAAAATCCGCTGGATACCAGAAAGACGCGCCATATATGATAAATTCGTTATAGTTTTAATCGATAATTTGGCTGATAAGATACCAGCCAACGCCACAAATGCCCAGTAAAGCATCCCTTGTTTTAACAGATTTTATTCGTTTAATTAATCATCAAAAATACCATAACCTCTTGTATATCTGATACTTACATTAGCATTGCTATTTTATTTCAAATTAATTTTTATCTGGCTGGTTTGTTTTACTTCTTCCATGACAACATAAGAGCGCGACTCACTCACTCCCGGTAGTTTAAGTAAAGTATCCCCTAATAACTTGCGATACGCTGACATATCCGACACCCGCGCTCTTAATAAAAAATCAAAATTACCCGATACCAGGTGGCACTCCTGAATATCATCCAACGCTTTGACTGCGGTGGAGAATTTCTCAAAGATGTCCGGTGATTTGGTTAAGTTAATTTCCACAAATATCAACATAGCCGCACCGAGTTTTTCTGGAGCCACTTGGGCCTGATAACCGGTTATATAACCTTGCTGTTCCAGACGCCGTACTCTTTCCAAACATGGCGTGGGACTCAGTCCAACTCGTTTGGATAGCTCAACATTCGATAACCGACCGTCCTTTTGTAATTCGATCAATATGTTACGATCAATACGGTCAAGATGTTTGGGGGTTTTAATCAGCATAAAAATTCAATTAAATTATATTTTAAAGAATATTATATCGTAAAAAGAATAATTAAAGAACAACCCTCTGGAAAACATACAATATACTTCGCACTTTCGTTATTAGACCAAAATCACTCAGAAGGTAAGGTTGTTTTATGTTAATCGGTGTACCCAAAGAAATAAAAAATCATGAATATCGCGTAGGTCTAACTCCTGCCGCAGTTAAAGAATTTGTTACCCACGGTCATTCGGTGATAGTCGAAACCAACGCCGGCAGTGCCATTGGTTTTACCAATGAACAATACATTACCGCGGGTGCCGATATTATTGAAACTCCAGAAGAAATATTTGCTCGCGCGGACATGATCGTTAAAGTAAAAGAACCGCAACCTAACGAATGTAAAATGTTGCGCAAAGGTCAAACCCTGTACACCTATTTACACCTTGCCCCCGATCCTAAACAAACAGAATTGTTAGTCGCCTCAGGCGCTACCTGTATTGCCTATGAAACCGTAACGGACAACCGTAATGCATTGCCATTATTGGCTCCAATGAGCGAAGTGGCTGGCCGTATGTCAGTTCAGGCTGGCGCTCATTATCTGGAAAAAGCCCACGGTGGCAGCGGCACGTTATTAGGCGGTGTACCCGGTGTTTCTCCCGGTAAAGTCTTAATTTTAGGTGGCGGTGTTGTTGGTATTAATGCCGCTAAAATGGCAGTCGGCATGGGGGCTGATGTCACCATTTTGGATCGTTCGTTACCTCGCTTACGTGAGTTAGACGATATTTTCCTGGGCCGGGTCAAAACCGTATTTTCTACCGTTGATGCCATAGACTACTACTCTGCCAGTGCAGATTTGATTGTCGGTGCTGTATTAATTCCGGGCGCAGCTGCCCCGAAATTGTTGACTGCCGAGCATATCAAAAATATGAAAGAAGGCTCTGTCATCGTTGACGTGGCGATTGACCAAGGTGGCTGTTTTGAAACCGCTCACGCCACTACTCACCAAGACCCGGTTTATACCATCGACGGTGTTGTACATTACTGCGTAGCCAATATGCCAGGTGGTGTGGCACGTACCTCTACCATGGCATTGAATAATGCTACCCTACCCTTTGGTTTGGCATTAGCCAACAAAGGACCTAAGCAAGCTATGCTAGATGACCCGCATTTGCTAAACGGCCTCAACGTACATGAAGGTAAAGTGACTTATAAAGCCGTTGTTGATGCCTTAGGTGATAAATTAAACCTGACCTATGTAGATGCGAAGACAGCGTTAGGCGCATAATTTCCATTCATGAAAGTAGCAATACTGCCAAGGCCTTCAATAGAAGGCCTTTTTTTATATTCAATTTTTATTAGTTTTGGCTAATATTTCCATTAAAGCGCGGTGACAAACCCAATATGGATCCGCTGATAATCACTGAGACTCTTAGGTGATCAAAAGAACGGTTCGATAAGCTGCAAGATCGCCTGTCACAATTGAAAACTTTGATGGCAGTATTAGGCCGCGATCAGAATCATATTAATGCGATGATTGAGACGCTGCCGGAAAAGTAAAATCTACGATGGGGTTATTTTTAAGGTTAACTTTAAAAATCCCTAACCGTAATAAAATTAAGTAGTTTGGTTATTTTATTTTCATCAAACAATCGCAGCATCATCCTTCAACAGCAATACAATAATATAAATGATCGCCAATGGTGGGAAAAAGGATGTCACCAATCCAATGATAGCCGCCATACGCGGATTGTCCGTTTTAGTCTTGCCTAACTTATAACTGATCACAGTTATAATTGTCGCAAATAACAGAAATGCCAAAAGAAGTAATAGTGCAAACATCGGATTAACCTCAAAGTTTAATGATATTTCGACTTTAAATATAATCATCAACTTATCTTTTATCAACCATTATTTATTGTTTATCGATAAATTTTAATCTATTATAAATAAACTTTTGGCAACATTGCTAAAAGGAGAATTGATTTTTAGCGAGTTAGAGGTCGATGCAATTATGGGTAAACAGCTTAAAGTCAATCTTGACTTACTATTGGTCCAGCGAAAAATGACGTTGTCTGAGTTATCTCAGCAGGTAGATATTACTCTGGCAAATTTATCCAAACTCAAGTGCGGCAGAGCTAAGGCGATTCGTTTTTCAACCTTAATGGCAATTTGTAATACGTTGGATTGCAAGCCCGGTGACTTGCTTGATATAGAATAACAGATAAGCTTATGCAGCGATTTCTACACAAGCCTACCTGACAGGATCGAATTAAACGTTAGTTTTACCCGCAGCAGTGCGTTGGGCACGTCGCGCGGCGGCTTTTTGCTGGCGTCGCAGTTTAATTGCCTTACGGGCTTCGGCGCCCACATGCTCTTCATCCCGCAAACGAGCCAGATTAACCTGTTTTTCACGTTCACGGAAACGGGCAATTTGCTCTTCGGAATGGGTACCAAAACACTTAGGACAGCTTACACCACTTTCATACTGTTCAGAGGCTTTGTCTTCATCAGTAATCGGTAAACGACAGGCGTAACATTGGTCGTAATGACTTTTTTCCAGATCATGATTAACGGCAACACGGTTATCAAATACGAAACAATCACCTTCCCACAGAGTCTGTTCCTTAGGTACATCTTCCAGATATTGCAAAATACCGCCTTCCAGATGATACACCTCGTCAAAGCCCTGCTCTTTCATATAAGCGGTAGATTTTTCACAACGAATACCACCGGTACAGAACATGGCCACTTTTTTATGCTTGGCCGGGTCAAGGTTTTCTTTGACGTATTGGGGAAATTCGCGAAAAGAGTCGGTTTTAGGATTAACCGCATTTTTGAACGTACCGATTTCAATTTCATAATCATTACGGGTATCGATCAATAACACTTCCGGATCGGAGATTAATGCATTCCAGTCGGCTGGCTTCACATAGGTTCCCACCGTTTTACGGGGATCGATCCCTTCAACACCCAAGGTAACAATTTCTTTTTTCAGTTTAACTTTAGTGCGATGAAAGGGTTGTATTTCATCGAAAGATTCTTTAATGGATATAGGATTAATTCGTTCATCGGCATTCAACCACGCCAGCAGTACATCCATATTTTCACGGCTGCCCGATACGGTACCGTTAATCCCTTCATGGGCCAGTAATAAGGTGCCTTTAATATTGAGCTTTTCCATCAGTTCCTGAAGCGGTTGACGGATATCCTGAAAGTTTTCTAAGGTGACAAATTTGTATAAAGCACAAACTACGTACTTTGACATAGTATTTCCTCCGCGAGCCGGAACGTAAATCCGGAGCTTATTTATATTGTGGGTCTTCAAACCCGAGACAATTTTGCGGCGCGCATTCTAGCTAAAATTAACCAGAATGGCTACCGCGTAACGCGTTAAATTAACGTTACCGTTGGTAATAGGCAATAATTGACGCTTTTGCCAATGCGTTAGCATTTAACATATAGCCCACTAACGATGGTTGGCTACTGGCATTCAATTCCAATGATTCAACCCCCAATGCATACACTGTAAAAATATAATGGTGTGGTCCATGACCTTCGGGAGGACAGGCTCCGCCAAAACCATTTTGACCAAAGCTGGTGATAGTTTGAAGACTGCCTTTAGGGGCCAGTTGTTTCGCCGGATTACCTGCATCCGTTACTAATGAATGAGTAGAAGCAGGAATATTCACCATCAACCAATGCCACCAGCCTGCACCGGTTGGGGCATCGGGGTCATATACCGTAACAGCAAAGCTTTTGGTGCCTTCTGGTGCATCCTGCCAGTTTAATGCGGGAGATGTATTTTCACCGCTACAACCAAAGCCGTTAAAAACCTGTTTACTGGTAAGTTGTCCGCCTATTTCATCACTGCTCAAGGTGAAATTAGCGGCCCATATGGGGGTAGCCAGTAAAATACTGGCCAATGCAGATATAACACGACAAGTTTTCATTCAACGTTCCTTTTAGTGACTATAGCCGATAATAATCAGGCCGTTTTACGTGGTATTAAATCGAATAATGTATAGAAATTGTTGGTCGTCACCTGTGCCAATTCGTCCACACTAATCCCTTTAAGGTTAGCAATAAATTCCCCGACTTCTTTCACATATGCCGGCTGATTGGGTTTACCACGATAAGGTACCGGTGCCAGCCAAGGCGAATCGGTTTCAATAAGTAATCGGTCGAGCGGGATTTTTTTGACCACGTCTTGTAATTCTTTGGCACTATGAAAGGTTACAATACCGGAAATAGAAATATAAAACCCCAAGGCGATAGCCGCTTCGGCCATTTCCCACGATTCAGTAAAACAATGCAATACGCCTTTGGTATGCTTTGCCTTGTGCTCGGTTAATAAATCAAGCGTATCCTGGCGCGCATCACGGGTGTGAATTATCAACGGTTTATTGAGTTCATTGGCGACATTAATATGATCGATAAAAGACTGAATTTGCACCGGTTTAGTCTCAGCGCTGTAAAAATAATCCAATCCGGTTTCGCCTATCGCTACCACACTATCGTCTGACGCAGCTTGCAATAACTCCTCATAACTACAGGCTTCCTCCTGATGTAATGGATGCACTCCACAAGAGGCTGACACATTATCAAACGACGCGATAGTCTTGAGCATCATAGGAAATTCACGCACCGAAACCGCTACACATAAAAAATGCTCGACACCTTTAGCTTCGGCATCAGCGACAATTTGTGCCAACTCCTGTGGTGATTTATCTAACCGATCTAAATGACAATGTGAATCTACAAACAAATCCTAACCCTTACTATTTTAATGTTTTACTCAATTCCAATAATCCATACAGCAACATGGCTTTATTAATACCGCTATTCTGCAGTTGCTGCATCACCCGGACGCAGCGCTGATTCAACTGCCAACCGGTTTCGTGCTGCTCCTCAGTTAATTGAGGCATCTTTTGTTTTAACCAAAACTGTAGCCAACTGACCACCATGGCTATATCTTGCTGCCATGCATTAGCCAGTTGCCAACTATTCACCTGCTGTTGCTGTAGCGCCTGTAACTGCTGATTAAATTCGCTGTAGCTTAAGCCTTCGTCCTGCTGTAACAGATTGAGGGCCCGCAATGGTGCGCCACCACACAACTGCAGCATCGCTAACACATCACCTTGCGCGCCCTGTTCGGCTAACCAATTAAGCGCTATGGATTGCTCTGGCGCACATAATTTAATTTTTTCACAACGACTGATAATTGTGGGCAAAAAACGTTGTGGCTGACTGGTAACAAGCAAAATAGTGGTTCGCGAGGTCGGTTCTTCCAAGGTTTTTAACAATGCATTGGCACTGGCCTGATTAAGATCTTCAGCCTGATAAATAATCAATACTTTCTCACCGGACAATTGAGCCGTTTTGCTCAAGGCTTGAATTGCCTCTCGAATTTGATCAACCCCAATCTGAGTTTTTTCTTTACGTACCTGAATAAGATCCGGGTGATTGTCCGCCTTGCGCAATAAGCAGGCCTGGCATTCTCCACAAGGCTTATCGGAAAGTTTATTATTGCACAGCAGGTAGGCCGCCAATTCTTGCGCAAACTGTGCTTTACCTATCCCTTCCACACCTTGCAAGATCAAACCATGGTGCAAGCTTTGCTTAGCCACTCGCTGACAAAGTTGCTGATAAACTTGGGTTAACCAGGGATATAACACTAGTATTTTTCCAAAAAGTGGTTAATGGTCGCTGCAATAGCCTGATGTACCTGCTCCATCGGCTGCATGGTATCGATTACCACCGCATTGGGATCATCAGCACATAACTGTAAATAACGCTCGCGGGTGCGTTCAAAAAAACTAATATCTTCTTGCTCGATACGATCCAGTTCCCCCCGGCCTCGCGCTCTGGCTAATCCAGTCGTTGGTTCGACATCCAGATAAAGAGTTAAGTTTGGTTTAAATCCTTTTAACGTAATACCTCTAAGGGGTTCAATCATGGAATCTGGAATTTGACGACCACCGCCCTGATAAGCGCGGGAAGACATATCATGTCGGTCGGCCAATACCCATTGCCCTGCATCAAGTGCCGGTTTAATTACGTTATGGATCAACTGGGCGCGAGCTGCGTACATTAATAATAACTCGGCCTCGACAGTAACGGTTTCATCTTGCCAATCCTGTTTAACACATGAACGGATTGCTTCTGCCATCGGTGTACCGCCAGGTTCACGGGTACAAACCAAGGTTTTCCCCGCTCGTTCGATGGCATTTTTTATAATTGCCACTGCGCTGCTTTTACCCGCGCCTTCCAGCCCTTCAATAACAATAAATTGACCCGACATTGAGTTCCCTGATTATGTAATTAGTTTTATTTGTATACTGAAACTTATTTTTTCAATTGATAGCGCCGCACTGCTAAATTGTGTTGTTCAAGCGTTTCGGAGAACTGATGACTACCATCTCCACGCGCCACAAAGTACAACTCTTCCGTCGCATCGGGATGCAACGCTGCATCGATAGCCAGTTTGCCAGGCATTGCAATAGGCGTTGGCGGTAGCCCTTTAATTTTGTATGTATTGTACGGGGTTAGCTGACGTAAGTCAGCCCGTTTGATGTTACCGTCAAAGTTATCACCCATACCATAGATTACCGTTGGATCAGTTTGTAACCGCATATTCTGTTCCAGTCGATTAACAAATACCGCCGCTATCCGCGGTCTTTCTTCAGCAATGGCGGTTTCCTTCTCGATAATCGACGCCATAATCAGCGCCTCATAGGGAGACTGATAAGGTAGATTGCCTTGTCGTTGCGGCCAGACTTGTTGTAAATAATTTCGCATAGCCAGATAGGCTTGCTGAATAAGTTGCTGACGGGAATAGCCATCCGTAAACCAATACGTATCCGGCATTAACCAACCTTCCAGAGAGTCAGTTTGCAGATCCCATTGTTGAATAAGCTCAGGCTGAGACGGGATATCACCACTTAAACGCGGTTCATCCTGTATTTGCCGTAGCCAGTCTTGCCAGCGCAATCCTTCAACCAAAGTAATAGAGAATTGCATTTCTTTGCCTTGGCGCATCATTTCCAATAAGGCTAACAAGGGCATATTGGCAGATACTTGATAAGTTCCGGATTTTATCGCCGCTAATTCCGGCTCCAGTTTAAATAATACTTTTGACCATATCTGCTTTTTTAGTAATTGTTGATTAACTAACTGATTGATCAAGCCATGAGCGGTTTGACCTTTTTTAACGTTAATAATCATTGGTTGAGGGTTGGCCAGAGCGGAATATTTATAATTTCGATATTCAATACTAAGCAATTGTGCGCCAATCAACACCAGTACCATCAACAACAATAACAGTTTATTGCGACTCATTGATTAAACCACTGCTGTAACTGTCGGCTATGTTCAATCCTGAGGTCACGCTGTTGAAATCGTTTTACGGGCACGATTTTCATCAAAGTATTGCAGATAAACACCTCCGTCGCTTGAGATAATAATTGATAACTAGCGCAAATTTGCTGAACGGGTATACCTTGTTGCTGCATTCTTTCCATGATGCGATTTCGCATAATTCCCTCCACACCAGCGTTATCAAGCTGTGGGGTAAACCAGATCCCCTGTTGTCGCCAAAACAGGTTTGACGCGCTGGTTTCAATCATATTACCGTCAATATCACACACTAATACATCATCAATATCAGTGGCGAAGGACTGTTTAATCAAGACCTGTTCCAGACGATTTAGATGCTTAATACCGGCTAATTGAGGTTGTTTGGCTAATCTGGTCTCGGATAATCCCAGCACAATGCCATTTTGCTGCCACTGAGCATAATGTGCCGGTTTGGCGTGTACCGATAACATATAACGAGGGTGTTGTGGCTCAGGACAGCTATAACCTCGTCCACCACTACCGCGGCTGAGGATTATTTTAATCACCGCATCAGGATGTTGCAGCGCAAGTTGCTGAACCTGCTGGTCTAGCGGCTGCCACTGATTGAAATCAATTTGCAGGGCAATACAACTGTCTTTTAGGCGTTGTAAATGTTGTGACCAGAATTCGACCAGACCTTTACTGACAGCCATCGTAGTAAAACAGCCATCTCCGTATTGAACTGCTCGGTCATCGATAGGTAGAAGTGCACTGGCGGTTCCATTAACAATCATATAAATAAAAGCCCGTGTTAAAACGGGCTTTATTAAATCAGGTTAAATCTTTTTAAACAACAATGAACCGTTGGTTCCACCAAAACCAAACGAATTACATAACGCATATTCGAGTTTTACGTCACGAGCGGTATGAGCAACATAATCCAGATCACAGCCTTCACCGGGATTATCCAAATTAATAGTCGGTGGTGCCACCTGATCTTGTAAGGCTAGCGCGGTGAAAATGGCTTCAATCGCACCTGCGGCTCCAAGCAAATGCCCGGTCATGGATTTAGTTGAACTTACCAATACAGAACTGGCAGCCGCCCCAAATACTGACTTAACCGCTTGTGTCTCGGCAATATCACCTGCCGGAGTTGAGGTACCGTGAGCATTGATATAACCAATTTTATCAACAGAAACCTTGGCATCATTTAGCGTGTTAATCATCGCATCAGCAGCGCCAGCACCATTTTCCGGTGGTGAAGTCATATGATACGCATCACCACTCATTCCAAATCCGACTAGCTCTGCATATATTTTGGCACCACGAGCTTTGGCATGTTCATACTCTTCAAGCATGACCACCCCAGCCCCTTCACCCATAACAAATCCATCGCGATCTTTATCCCAGGGACGACTGGCCGCTTGAGGATCATCATTACGGGCCGACAGTGCTCTTGCGGCGGCAAATCCACCTAAGCCCAATGGCGTAATGGATGCTTCAGCGCCACCGGCTAACATCATATCGGCATCACCATAGGCGATCGTTCTGGCCCCAATCCCGATATTATGCACACCAGTTGTACAAGCGGTTACAATATTCAAATTTGGGCCTTTTAGGCCTTCCATTATCGACAAAAAACCGGAAATCATATTGGTGATAGTCGACGGCACAAAAAAGGGTGATATTTTGCGAGGACCGCTTTGTTTAAGTTTATCGTGATTGGCTTCAATCAAACCTAACCCGCCAATACCGGATCCGATGGCCACCCCTATACGTTTGGCATTTTGTTCTGTTACTTCAATACCCGAATCAGCCAGCGCCTGTTTACCCGCCGCGATACCGTACTGAATAAACAAATCCATTTTCTTGGTTTCTTTCTTGGGGATGTAATCTTCTACATTAAAGTCTTTTAATGAACCGGCAAAGTGAGTGGAAAACTCGCTGGTATCAAAATAACGAATTTCATCAATTCCGCTTTGACCATTGAGAACCGCTCGCCACGTTGATTGGGTATCGTTACCTAAAGGTGAAAGCATGCCAAGACCAGTTAAAACAACACGTCGTTTAGACACGTTAGCCTCCGTTATACGCAAATATTGGGTGAGTGTAATTCATAATTTACCGACGCGTTCCGCTAGTACAACAATAAATGTGTCCATTGAACTTCTTCAACCTCGCGATATTTTTGTAACAACAAATAACCGCAATGGAAAACATGACCGGATTAAACTGAGTGGAAATAAAACGGCTCAGATTTGAGCCGTTTTTAGGGTAATTAAGCGTCTTTGTGAGCGTTAATATAGTCAATCGCTGACTGAACGGTAGTGATTTTCTCAGCTTCTTCGTCAGGAATTTCAGTATCAAACTCTTCTTCCAAAGCCATTACTAATTCTACTGTATCTAAGGAGTCAGCTCCCAAATCATCAACAAAAGAGGCTTCTGATTTTACTTCTTCTTCTTTAACACCCAATTGTTCAACTATGATCTTGATTACGCGTTCTTCGATATTGCTCATAATAATTCTCGTTATACCTCAAAAATAAGGCTACTTGTTAAAGTGGCGGGTAGTGTATTCACCCTAACCAATCCTTGCAAGTCAGTGACTCGATTTTTTGGCTGGTCGAACCACAAATTAACATATTTTGTTAAATATGCACTCAATTTTATAACCGTTTAGGTTAATTCATGTACATGCCACCATTCACATGCAAGGTTTCACCGGTAATATAACCAGCCATATCCGATGCAAGGAATGTGACAGCAGCTGCAATTTCTTTAGGATCACCTAACCGATTGGCAGGAATATCTTTAAAAATCGCATCTTTTTGTTCATCTGTTAGCGACTGAGTCATATCGGTATCGATAAATCCCGGTGCGACAACATTAACCGTAATACCGCGCGAAGCAACTTCGCGAGCCATGGATTTACTAAAACCAATGACTCCGGCTTTGGCTGCAGCATAATTTGCCTGTCCAGCATTACCAGCGGACCCTACTACTGAACCAATATTAATAATGCGGCCATAACGTTTTTTCATCATGCCTCGTAATACTGCCTTGGATAATTTAAAAATGGAAGTAAGGTTAGTCTGAATAATATCCATCCACTCCTCATCTTTCATTCGCATCAATAGGTTATCACGAGTTATTCCAGCATTATTAACCAGAATATCGATTTCTCCATATTGAGCTTTTATATCATCCAATACTTGTTGGATTGAATCCGCATCGGTGACATTTAATGCCATACCGGTACCCTTATCGCCTATATAGTCAGCGATAACCTTCGCGCCATTCTCAGTCGTGGCAGTACCGATGACCGTTGCACCTTGTGCAACGAGTGACTCAGCAATGGCTTTACCTATTCCCCGGCTAGCACCGGTTACTAAAGCAACCTTATCTGTAAAATTCATCTTAATTAGTTTCCTTGTTTTAAAACGGCTTCTAAGGTTTCAACGGTGTTTACCGCATTGCATTGTACTGATGAATCAATACGTTTACCCAAACCACTTAATACTTTACCCGGCCCCATTTCAAAATGTTCAGTAACGCCCATGCTGGCTAAAGACTGAACGGTTTCGGTCCAACGAACCGGACTGTATAACTGTCTTACTAATGCGTTTTTGATTTTTTCCGGAGACACTTCTTGCGACACGTCAACGTTATTTATCACTGGGACGTGTGGTGAACTGAACTCAATATTTGCCAGAACTTTTTCAAGTTGTTCCGCTGCCGGTATCATCAAAGCGCAGTGAGAAGGAACACTGACAGGCAATGGCAAAGCCCGCTTGGCTCCGGCTTCTTTACATAATGCTCCTGCCCGCTCCACGGCTTCAGCGTGACCGGCAATGACCACCTGTCCCGGTGAATTAAAGTTTACCGCAGAAACCACCTGTTGCTCGGCGGCCTGTTCACAGCATTCAATTACTTTAGCATCATCCAAACCAATAATAGCAAACATGCCTCCCACACCAGCAGGAACAGCTTGTTGCATAAATTGCCCACGTTGCTCAACTAATTTAATCGCATCAGCAAAATTGATCACTCCAGCGCAAACCAATGCGGAATATTCACCTAAACTGTGACCCGCTAAATATTCAGGTTTACGACCATTTAAAGTATTCCATACTCGCCAGATCGCCACGCTAGATGCCAATAACGCTGGCTGGGTAATATGAGTTGCATTCAACTCTTCTGCCGGCCCCTGCTCAACCCGTTGCCATAAATCATAACCAAGTACGTCGCTGGCCTCGGCAAAACACTGTTTTATTTCACCATATTGACTGGCAAGGTCGGCTAACATACCGACGGACTGCGACCCCTGACCGGGAAACACAAATGCTTGCATAAAAAATCTCCTGATTACGCTATTTTTATACCCTTTACCCTTGAAACCGCACATTTATTGGCTGCACGCAAAGAACGCCAATCGCTTAGTAAACTAAGCTCACGGGATCTGATTCGTGTGCAGCCGTGGTGCAACTTCAATGATTTTGAGTAAATAATAATAAAATTAGTAACGAACTAGTGCCGATGCCCAGGTAAAACCACCACCAAAGGCTTCAAGTAAAAGGTTTTGTCCTCGCTTGATGCGACCATCACGAATTGCAGTATCCAGCGCAGTAGGAACCGTCGCAGCAGAAGTATTGCCATATTGTTCCAAGGTCATGACGACTTGCTCCATCGGCAGTTCAAGCTTTTTGGCGGTCGCTTTAATAATACGGAAATTTGCCTGGTGGGGAACCAGCCAATCTAAATCGGATTTTTGCATATTATTGGCAGCCAATGTTTGCTCAACCACTTCACTAAGTTTGGTAACAGCGACTTTGAACACTTCATTGCCCTTCATCACTCCCCAGTTTTCATGTACAGACTGTTCTTTACCTCGTGTCGGATTTCCCACATAGAGTAAATCACCGTAGGAACCTGCAGCATGAATATGAGTCGATAAAATGCCGGGTTCTTCACTGGCTTCAATCAACGTAGCGCCCGCGCCATCACCAAACAAAATCACCATGGTGCGATCATAGGGATCGATTAAACGGGACAAACAGTCACTGCCGACCACCAAAATACGCTTGCACATACCTGATTTAATAAACTGATCAGCAACACTTAATGCATAGCAATAACCTGCACAGGCAGCAGCAATGTCGAAGGCAGGAATACCATCGAGTTGCATAATTTTTTGAATATCACAAGCGGCACTAGGCAATGATTTACCGTGACTGGTCGTTGCACACAGGATCATATCGATACTTTTAGGATCAATATCCGCAGCTTCAATCGCTTTTTGCGCCGCTTCTGCACCCATACTCGCTACGGTTTCATGCTCTCCAATAATGCGGCGCTGTTTGATACCGGTTCGATCTGTAATCCACTGATCACTGGTATCGACCATTTTTTCCAGATCTTCGTTAGTACGGATCTGACTAGGATAATAACTACCCGTGCCGATAATTTTTGAATACATACTGGGGGATTTTCCTTATTGTCGACTGGCTTGGCTGTCCAATAATGAAAACAAACTTAGCCTAGTGCAATTTCTATTTTATCTTTTATTTTAGTTGGAACTTGTCTGGATATTTCCTGGGTCGCTTCGCGAATGGCGTATAAATAAGCTTCGCTGGAGGCATTTCCATGGCTCTTGACCACAATTCCGCGCAATCCTATCAGACTCGCACCGTTATACTGGTCGGGGTTCACTCGTGAGTAGATTTTTTTTAGAAAAGGCAGGGTTAATTTGGCCATAATTTTACTTAACCAGTTTTTACCAGAGACTCTTTTTACTTCACTGATAACTAGCTTGCCTAAGCCTTCACAGGCTTTTAAGGCAATGTTGCCAACAAATCCGTCAGTCACGACAACATCAGCTCGATTACTGAAAATATCATTACCTTCCAGATAACCAATATAATTAATACTTGGGGCTTCAGATAACAATTGAGCGGCATGTTTAACTCTGTCATTACCTTTAATTTGCTCCTCACCCACATTTAATAGTGCGACACGAGGCTGGCTGATGCCCTCGACCTCTTCTGCCATCACCGCTCCCATTACCGCATATTGGAACAGAATCTCTGAGTTACACTCAACATTTGCTCCCAAATCTAGCAAATAGACTTTTTTATCGGTGATGGTCGGTAACGCCGTAACCAAAGCAGGACGATCAATACCTGGCAAGGTTTTTAATACATAGTACGCATTCATCATTAGCGCACCGGTATTTCCGGCACTGACACAAGCACCCGCTTTACCTTGCTCAACTAATTCTAGCGCCCTGCGCATAGATGAATCGGTTTTATTACGTATTGTCGCTGTAGGACGTTCATCCATTTCAACGATTTGAGTGCAATTTAGAAAGCTAATTTGATCTGAATAGGTAAAATGATGCTCGGCTAAAATTTTCTCAATTTCAACCTGATTACCACATAGAATAACATGTAGAGAGGGATTTTCTTTCACTGCTGCAATTGCGGCAGGAACAGTAACAGGGGGGCCAAAATCCCCCCCCATTACATCTAACGCTATCGTTAGCGTAGTCAACATTGAGTTCGCTTAATCAGCGATAACCTTGTTGCCTTTATAGAAACCATCTGCTGTAACATGATGACGACGATGAGTCTCACCAGAGGTTGCATCAACAGACAAGGTTGCACCTGTCAAAGCATCATGCGAACGACGCATGCCACGCTTTGAACGAGTCTTACGATTCTTTTGTACCGCCATTTACCTTACTCCTAATCTCGCTTAAGTTCTTTCAAAACCGCAAATGGGTTTGGTCGTTCATCGGCCGGTTCGATTTTTCCGAAACTCATCTTGTCTTTATCAGCATTGCAGCTCTGTTCATCATGCAGGGCAACAATAGGTAAAGCCAAGATTAATTCGTCTTCAAAAACTTGAAGCAAATCGATCTCTCCATGGTCATTGACCTCTACCGGTTCGTAAACTTCCGGTAACTCTTCCAGATCATCTTTTGGCTTCACTGCACAGTAGCTAAAAGATATATCTAACGGTTGAGTTAAAAATCCGTTACATCTCTGACAGATAAGCTTAACTGAAGTGCTAAGTGTGCCACTAAAAAAATTAAGTCCTTGCGCGTCTTTACCGAACTTAACCTTTATATCGACATACTCTGCGGTATCAGCGACTACCTGCTGCAACCTAACCATATTTGAACACAACATAACGCCCTCATATTCGGAACGTTGCGTGGCACTTTTAATAGGATCAAGCCGTAAAGGCAGTTTCACTTTCTGCATAGGGCGCGCATGATATAGGCTGACGAGGGTTGAGTCAAAGAAAAAATAGCGGCCATTTATGCATAATCAATGGTTTTAACCCCGGGTCGATGTTTGTAGAATAGTGGAAATTCAATTTAAAGTTGTTTTACATGAACCTTGTTTTAGCTTCCACCTCACCTTTTCGCAAACAGTTATTAGAAAAGCTGCGAGTTCCCTTTAGTACTAGCAAACCACAAGTTGATGAAACACCATTGCCAGGTGAAACCGCATCAGCCTTGGTTGAACGTCTTGCCATTGCCAAAGCCAAAGCCGTGGCAGAAGGACTGAAAGAAGGCTGGATAATTGGTTCGGATCAGGTGGCCACTGTCGATAATGTAATTTTAGGCAAACCTCATCACCATGCCAATGCAGTCAAACAGCTGCAGTTATGCAGCGGTAAGACGGTACGTTTTCTGACCGGGTTGTGTTTATATAATGCAGAAACAAAAACCCATCGTGCGCTAGTCGAAGCTTTTGATGTCAAATTTCGCCGTCTGAGCGAGCAACAAATTGAACTGTACCTGCAAGCAGAGCAACCTTATAACTGTGCAGGAAGTTTTAAAAGCGAAGGCCTGGGAATTTGTTTATTTGATGCATTAGAAGGTAAAGATCCCAATACCCTAATCGGGCTTCCCTTGATTAGTCTCATAACCCTGTTTGCCGAACAACAAATCGAGTTATTGGAATATGCCAGATAAATCATCTGGCATCAGACACCGCGATTAAAGCCAGTTAATCAGTTCATCAACGCGGTTAACAATAGTCAACGGTTGATGCTTAGCTAATTTCTCGCGCGGCTGGGCACCATAGCTTACCCCGATACGCGGCATGTCAATGGCCTCAGCCATTTTCATATCATGTTCGGTATCGCCAATCATCACTGCCTCATGCTTATTTACATTCAGTTCATCTAATAACTGGATAAGCATATCCGGACTCGGCTTAGACTCGGCTTCATCGGCACAACGGGAACTGGCAAAATAATGTGCGGCATCGGTGCTTTGCCACACCTCATCCAATCCTCTGCGCAACTTACCTGTTGCTACAGCCATCATTTGCTTACGCTGCTTTAGTATATCCAGCAAAGCCAGACTTCCATCAAACATGGGAGAAGGCGTCTGATTAGTAAACAAATATTCATCACGGTATAAATCCACCAATTGATCCATCAGTGGAGAATCGCCCAATCCAAAGATTCGATCCAAACCAATACGCAGACTTAATCCGATAATATTATTGGCCTGTTCATCACTGGGCTTATTTAAGCCAGCTCTCAATGCGGCATTTTGTAAACTGGATACAATTTTAGGCGTGGAATTCATCAAGGTTCCATCCCAATCAAAAATCACCAGCTTATATTTACCTGTTCCAACTTGTTGCATATTTCTACTACTCAATATCAATACGGATTAACTAATGGTCAGTTTATCTAACGCCTGCTGTAAACTGCTTTCAAGGGGGGCAATAAAACGGACAGGTGTGCCTTCTTTGGGGTGTACAAAGGCAATCCGATAGGCATGCAAGAAAAGGCGTTTTAAACCTTGCTGTTGCATTAATTGATCAAATTCTTTATCACCATATTTATCATCGCAAGCTATGGAATGGCCAGCATGTTGGCAATGTACTCTGATTTGGTGGGTTCTTCCGGTTATCGGAGACGCTTCTACCAATGTCGCCTGTTCGAATTGTTGCAAGATACGAAAACGTGTTTCAGAAGGCTTACCATCCGGATGAACCGAGACCATTCGCTCACCTGATTGCAATACGTTTTTTTGTAGCGGTGCTTTGACCTTAAAACGATTCTCCGGCCAATGACCATTTACCAGTGCCTGATAGCGCTTATCAACCGTTTTGTCGCGGAGTTGTTCATGCAAGCTTTTCAGCGCAGAACGCTTTTTCGCCACCAACAATATTCCCGACGTATCACGGTCGAGGCGATGTACGAGTTCCAAAAAGCGCTGGTCGGGACGCAGTGCTCTTAACGCTTCAATTAATCCAAAGCTTAAGCCGCTCCCACCATGCACAGCCATGCCCGAAGGTTTGTTCACTACAATCAACACATCATCTTCATAGATAATCTGTGATTCAAGTTCCGCCACTTTAGTCAATTTGGTTGACGGGGGTTCATTTTCTTGTGCCACCCGGACTGGTGGAATTCGGACCACATCATCGATTTGTAGTTTATATTCGGGTTTAATCCGTTTTTTGTTCACTCTGACTTCACCTTTGCGCACAATACGGTAAAGCATACTTTTGGGTACGCCTTTAAGCTGGGTGCGCAAAAAGTTATCGATACGCTGACCGACCATTTCGCTGTCAATAGTGACAAATTGAACTTGTTGATTGATTTCTTGTTTCATAGCCAACAATTTTACCGCTTTTTAGAATACAAAGCTTTGATTTTTAATATCTTGCTTAAAATTGCTATTTAGTGAGATAATGTCATGGCTTACCGAGCAACTACAAAACAATGCCGGTAATAACGATGATGTAGAACGAGGTGTAGAATTTATTTTTGCCGTTGCACTTGTCCAGACTCGCGAAAAACGCAAGTAAAAAACAGGACAGTATAGAAAGCAACCATAGAGACACCCGACATCCAAAAACAAAAAACTATTTAATTTTGTAATGCCTCAATGACCACCTGCAACATAAGATCAGGTTTTAACGTTGAGTCGTTACGTTAATTGATTACTGATTCAGTTAACAATAAGACTAATTTGGAAATATCCGGTCTGCTGTCAATTACAGCGTAGTAAGCGGATATAACGTTTAAAAACATGAAATGTAGTACTCAACGGCTAATGATGATTAGCCGGATACAGCCGTGAGGCTGCATACCTGAATGCCTCCAAATTCGCCACTGTCTGTCACTGTATCGGTATCGATTTTAATTTATCGAGCCACAATATGAAAAGAATGTTAATTAATGCTACTCAGCAAGAAGAGCTACGTGTTGCTCTTGTTGACGGGCAAACCCTGTTTGACTTGGACATTGAAAGTCCTGGCCACGAACAAAAAAAAGCCAATATATACAAAGGCAAAATCACCCGCGTTGAACCCAGTCTTGAAGCCGCATTTGTCGATTACGGTGCAGAACGCCACGGGTTCCTGCCACTAAAAGAAATCGCCCGCAACTACTTCCCTAAAGGCTATACCTTTGAAGGTCGTCCTAACATCAAGGATGTCATCAAAGAAGGTCAGGAAGTCATTGTTCAAATAGATAAAGAAGAACGTGGCCAAAAAGGCGCTGCGTTAACCACCTTTATCAGTCTAGCCGGCAGCTATTTAGTGCTAATGCCCAATAATCCCAGAGCGGGTGGTATCTCCCGTCGTATCGAAGGTGATGAACGTACCGATCTGAAACAATCGTTAAGCAAATTAGAACTGCCCAGCGGAATGGGCTTAATTGTACGTACTGCCGGGGTGGGTAAATCCTATGAAGAACTAGCATGGGATTTGAATGTATTAATCAATCATTGGGCCGCCATTGATGAAGCGGCTAATAGCCGCCCTGCTCCGTTTTTAATTCATCAGGAAAGTAACGTCATTGTCCGTGCTATTCGTGATTATTTACGTCGTGATATTGGTGAAATTCTGATTGATAAACAAAGCGTGTTCGAACAAGCCAAACAACATATTGAACTGGTTCGTCCCGATTTTGTTAATCGCCTTAAAATGTATACCGGGGATGTGCCGCTATTTAGTCATTACCAGATTGAAAGCCAAATCGAATCAGCCTTCCAGCGTGAAGTGCGTCTGCCTTCCGGTGGTTCAATCGTTATTGACCCTACAGAAGCTTTAACCTCAATTGATATTAACTCGGCTCGCGCCACCAAAGGCGGCGATATTGAAGAAACCGCGTTAAATACCAATTTAGAAGCCGCTGATGAGATTGGACGTCAATTACGTTTGCGTGATTTAGGCGGCTTAATTGTTATCGACTTTATCGATATGACGCCAGTACGTCATCAACGTGAAGTAGAAAATCGCATGAAAGACGCGGTAGCTCATGATCGTGCCCGTGTTCAATTAGGTCGTATTTCACGATTCGGCTTACTGGAAATGTCGCGTCAGCGTTTACGTCCGTCTTTAGGTGAATCTTCTCACCATGTCTGCCCACGTTGTGATGGTCATGGCACGGTACGTGGAACCGAATCATTAGCTCTGTCGATTTTACGTTTGTTAGAAGAAGAATCTCTCAAAGGCAACACCCGTCAAATTGAAGCGCAATTACCGGTGGATGTAGCGACCTATTTATTAAATGAAAAACGTCGTTCTGTGCAAGCCATCGAAAAGAGTCAGGATGTGCAGCTAATCATTATTCCTAATCCGAATATGGAAACGCCACATTACAGCGTTACTCGATTAAAAGCCGATGATTCCAGTGATGAGCTAAGCTATCACCGTAATTTAATTGACACCCCAAGTCAGGAAAGTTATCGCCCAAGCGGTGAACCGGTCAAGCGTGAACAACCTGCTTTACAAGGCATCGTCGCGCCGAGCAAAGCCGCTCCTGTTGCTCAGGCTCCCAAAACCGCGATAGCGAAAACCTCTATTTGGGGTAAATTAGTTAACGCAGTGAAAGCCGCCTTTGCTGCTGAACCTGAGCAGGAACAGGAAAAACAAACTCAACCTCGACGTCCAAATCGTAATAATCAGGATCGTTCGGGCAACCGTAAGCCACGCAATGAGCGTAACGGCAATCGTAATCAGCGTAATAAAGGAGATAGACCTCCCAGAGATCGTCAGGCGTCGGCTAAAAATCAAGATGACAAAGTCTCAGCGAATAAAGCTAAAGATGAACAAAAGCCACGTCAATCTAGTAAAAAGGTTAACGATGCGCCCAAACCGGCTAAAGAAGAAAAAGTAGCAGAAAGACGTAAACGCCGTGATTCACGTCGTAACGTCCGGGTTGACAATAATCCTGTTGAATCGTCAGAAAATATGACGGCGACTGCAGCTGAGAAAGGCTCAACAACGGTTGCTGAAAAAGCCCCGACTGCGAAAGTTGATAAGGCTTCGAATAACGCTGCTGAACAAACCGCGGCAACGGAAGTCACAAAGACGGAAAGCAAAGCCTCGGCACAAACACAAGCCCAAGGCCATGAGCAGGAAAATGAAAACCGCAGCCGTTCACGCCGTTCACCTCGCCATATGCGAGCTGCAGGTCAACGCCGTAAAAAGGAAAGCCAGGATAACGCTGACGAAAGTAACGTAACTGACAACGCCGTTGAACCGGTTAATACTGACAATAATGTTCAGGCAAATGTCATCGAGCAAGCATCAACACAAGCCGCTCAAGCACCATTACAAGAGCAGTTGCAATACGATATGTTGCACAGCGATAAAGAGACCTCGGAAAGTCAGGATTCGTCAGTGGATAAGGCCGACGAGTCAACAGACAAAACTGTAGAAACCTCATCATCCGTCTCTACCTCATCAGATAATGAACAACCTAAACAAGTTGAGATTTCATTAGACGATGAAGTTCAGGCTAGCGAGGAAGTTGCGGTTGTTGAACCGGAAAAGCCTAAAGCAAAAGCGAAAACCAAGCCCAAAGCTGAAAGCAAAAAAACGGCCAGCAAGAAAGTAACGGCTAACAGCAAAAAAGCAGAATCGACTGACATTTATGTCAAGGTACCGGTTTCGAGTATTTCACATCCAATGGCCAAGCCAGCTGAAATCTCCGCCGAGTTTGCAGAAATTAACATCACAGCAATTGATGATACATTGCGACCTGCGATTGCGATTTCTGGTAAAGCGGCTGCCGTGTTGAGCTTATCAACCAAAGCTGATGCGCCAATGACCAAGCCTGGTTCAATTGGCTGATAGTTGTATTGCTAGCTACAAAAAAGGCTGCCTATGCAGCCTTTTTGCTTTTTATCATCCGCTTTTAAGCCTAGATAATCGCAGCTAACTCCGCTCCCTGACGAATAGCTCGTTTAGCATCAAGTTCCGCTGCCACATCAGCTCCACCAATTAAATGGGTGGTAATTCCTTTGTCTAACAATCCTTGTTGTAAATCTCGTAAAGGCTGCTGACCAGCACAAATAATAATATGATCTACTGCTAGACATTGAGCCTGTTGATCCACTTCAATATGCAATCCCTGATCATCTATTTTCTTATAGGTGACTCCCGGTAACATCTTAACTTTTTTGGCTTTGAGTGAACTGCGGTGTGTCCAACCGGTGGTTTTACCCAAACCTTTTCCGACTCGGCTCGTCTTACGTTGCAATAGGAAAATTTCACGTTCTGGCTCTGCTACTTCTGGAGCAGTCAATGCGCCACGCTGTTGGTAATCTTTATCAATCCCCCAGCTTTTTAACCATTTTTCCGGGTCAAGTGTGAGAGAATGAGATTCCACCAAGTATTCTGCCACATCAAAACCGATACCACCGGCACCAATAATGGCCACTTTTTTACCCACCGGTTTTTCGTCCCGCAGTACATCCAGATAACTTAATACTTTTTCATGCTCGATACCTGGAATGTCGAGCTGACGAGGGGCAATTCCGGTCGCTAATATGACTTGGTCAAAACCGCCTTGAGCCAACGACTCAACAGTTTGAGCACTATTTAAATGTACATTAACCCCAACTTCCTGCAGCTGGTTGTGGAAATAGCGCAACGTTTCGTAAAACTCTTCTTTACCGGGAATTTTTTTCGCGTAGTTAAACTGACCGCCAATGTTATCGGCTTTATCAAACAGGTGAACTTCGTGACCTCGCTGCGCGGCATAACAACTAAATGCTAAACCGGCTGGACCTGAACCAACCACTGCAAGCTTTTGCTTGTGATTAGTTAGGGTGAAATTAAGTTCAGTTTCATAACCGGCACGCGGGTTTACCAAACAACTGGCGCGTTTTTTCTCAAAAACATGATCCAGACAAGCCTGATTACAAGCAATACAAGTATTGATTAAATGAGCTTTACCCTCTTTGGCTTTATTAACAAATTCAGCATCGGCTAAAAATGGACGTGCCATGGACACCATATCAGCGTGACCTTTGGCTAACACCTCTTCTGCAACCTGGGGATCATTAATGCGGTTAGTGGTGATCAGTGGCACCGTGACTTCACCTTTCATTTTCTCGGTGATCCAGGTAAACGCTGCACGAGGCACTAATGTACTGATGGTTGGCACTCGTGCTTCATGCCAACCAATTCCGGTATTAATAATCGTGGCTCCGGCTTGTTCAATCATTTTCCCCAGAGCAACCACCTCGTCCCATTCACTGCCACCTTCCACCAAATCCAACATGGACAAGCGGAAAATAATAATAAACTTCTCCCCCACTTTTTGTCTGACCGCTTTAACCACCTCGACCGCCAAACGAGCACGGTTTTCAAAGCGTCCTCCCCACTCATCATCACGCATATTGGTGCGTGGGCATAAAAACTGATTAATGAAATATCCTTCCGACCCCATAATCTCGACGCCATCATATCCCGCCAACTGCGCCATCGCTGCGCTATTAGCGTAATCCTTAATCGTGCTATAAATACCTCTTACGGATAACTCTCTGGGTTTAAATGGGTTGATCGGGGCTTGAATTGCCGATGGCGCAACATTTAACGGATGATACCCATAGCGACCGGTATGCAGAATTTGCATACAGATTTTGCCATTATGTTGGTGCACGGCATCGGTAATAACCTGATGTTGCATAGCGTGTTTCTTTTTTGCCATGCGCGACGCAAAAGGAAACACCCAACCTTGCCGGTTAGGGCTAACGCCACCGGTTACAATTAATCCCGCACCACCTGCGGCGCGTTCAGCATAAAAGGCAGCCAACTTTTCATGACCATGTTTTTCTTCTTCCAGGCCAATATGCATAGAGCCCATCAGGGTTCGGTTAGCTAACTGGGTGAAGCCCAAATCTAATGGACTAAATAAATGTGGGTATAATGCGTGGCTATTCATATTTATATATCTTCTGGTCGTACCTGTTAACAAATAGTTTACCGAAAACCACTACAATTGAAAGCGTTGAATCCATACTTAATCGCACAAATAGCTGTTATCGAGTCATATTTAATTACATTTGTGACTTCGCTATCACAGTTCATTTAAGTAGAATGACCGAATCGAACTATATAGGTGGTATTTATGGCAACAGGAACAAGCTGGACTAAATCATTTTTTACAGGTATTTGGTCGCTTCTTAATTTTTTACGCCGAGCGTTTTTCAATATTATTTTCCTTATCATTGTTATCGCGTTAATCAGCGTTTTCATGTCCGGTGAAGAAAAAGTGCTGGTACCGGCTGAATCTGCATTGGTTCTCGACCTGCGAGGCGATATTGTCATTCAGAAAAGAGCCGTTGATCCTTTTCAGGAATTTGTCCAAGAAGCATTTGAACAACGTGAAGATAAACCGGAAGTTTTATTATCGGATGTGATATTCACCATCAATAATGCCAAGGAAGATAAACGTATCAAAGCCTTGGTACTGGATTTACAAGGTATGGGTGGTGCCGGCTTAAATAAACTGGAACAAATTAGCGTTGCCATTGATGATTTTAAACAAAGCGGTAAGCCGGTTTATGCCATCGGGGATCACTACACCCAAAATCAATATTATCTAGCCGCTCATGCCGACCATTTATATCTGAATCCAATGGGCTCATTATTATTTGAAGGCTATGGCCGCTATGGTCTTTATTTTAAAAGTGCCTTAGATAAACTCAAAGCAACCACACATATCTTCCGGGTGGGAACCTATAAGTCTTATGTTGAACCTTATATCCGCGATGATATGTCCGATGCGGCAAAAGAAGCCAATCAAGCATGGTTAAACTCCATGTGGGATCAATATAAAACCAGTGTCGCCATGGCGCGTGGTGTCGCGGTAAATAATTTTGATGAAAAATTGGATGCTTTTAGCGAAAAATTTGAGCAGGCTAACGGCAATTTTGCCCAGTATGCATTACAGAACAACTGGGTGGATGCCCTTAAAACCCGTCAAGATATTGTCTCGGAGCTTACAGATATAGTAGGTAGCAGCGACAGTAAACGGGGCTATTCAAATATTACCTTTAAAGATTATCTGGATGTTATCACCTCACCGTTCCCGCATAACGGGAATGGCAATAATGTTGCGATTGTAGTCGCTAAAGGTGAAATATTAGATGGTATGCAAAAACCCGGTACTATCGGTGGGGATAGCACCGCGCAATTGTTACGCAAAGCCAGACTGGACAATAGCGTTAAAGCAGTGGTGCTTTATGTCGACTCGCCTGGTGGTAGTGCCTTTGCTTCCGAAATTATTCGTCAGGAAATTGAGAATCTTAAAGCCGCTGGTAAACCTGTTGTCGCCCAAATGAGCAGTGTTGCGGCCTCGGGTGGTTATTGGATTTCCGCGAGTGCAGACCAAATTTGGGCGGCTCCTTCAACAATCACCGGCTCCATCGGTATTTTTGGCATGTTTATGACCTTTGAAAATACTCTGGATTATTTAGGTGTTCACACCGATGGCGTCGCGACCACAGAGTTTGCCGGATTATCTACCACTCGTGCATTAGATCCCCGAGTTGGAGCCATTTTCCAGCGTAGTATTGAAAATGGTTATGATCAGTTTATTTCCATGGTGGCTAAAGAACGTAACATGAGCAAAGAACAAGTGGATAGTATTGCTCAGGGGCGTGTCTGGATTGGTAAAAAGGCTCAAGAAATTGGCCTGGTTGATCATTTGGGTTATCTATCTGACTCAATCGCTGCTGCAGCTGAGTTGGCAGGATTGGAAAAGTATGACACCAAAGATATTCTGCCCGATATATCACCAAAGGAAAAATTCTGGCGTGAATTATTTGGTAAGGCGTCAACTATCATGGGGGGCGCTCATATCGCCTCAAATGATAACCCGCAGTTTATGACCATGATTAAGCAACTGTTTGGTGAATTTGATTCAATGACTAAACTCAATGATCCAAAGGGTATTTATGCCTTCTGCATTGCCTGTGAGCTGTAGTTAATTTCACCATTAGAAAAGCTCACCTAATGGTGAGCTTTTTACTTTTTGCCCAACAATAATGTGACGGGAACCTGCCAATGAAAAAACATATTTATATCGCATACACTGGCGGAACAATTGGAATGCATCCCTCCAGTAAAGGCTATGTTCCGGTAGCCGGTTTCTTAGCCAATACCCTTGCAACCATGCCGGAGTTCCATCGCTCTGAAATGCCTGAGTTTACGCTGCATGAATATCCTTGCCTGATCGACTCCTCCGATATGAGCCCGCTAGATTGGCAACAAATTGCCGACGATATTCAAGCGAATTATCAGCAATATGATGGATTTATCATCTTACATGGTACCGACACCATGGCGTATACGGCCTCTGCTCTGTCTTTTATGCTAGATGGATTGGGCAAACCGGTTATTGTTACCGGCTCACAAATCCCGCTGGCTGAATTGCGCTCGGATGGTCAGGTTAATCTGCTTAACTCACTTTACTTGGCAGCTAACTACCCCGTGCACGAAGTGTGTTTGTTTTTTAACAACAAATTATTCAGAGGCAATCGCAGTAAAAAAATTCATGCCGATGGCTTTGGTGCGTTTGATTCACCCAATTTCCCCCCGCTGCTTGAAGCCGGTATAAATATTGAAGTGAACAGCGGTAGTATTAAACCTATAAATAATAATCCAATCACCGTCAGTCCTGTTACTTCACAACCCATTGGCGTGGTGACCTTGTACCCGGGGATCAGTTCCGATGTTTTGCGCAACGCCATTCAACAACCGGTTAATGCGTTGATTTTACTCAGTTACGGGGTGGGTAACGCACCGCAAAACGAAGCATTACTGGACCAACTCCGTCAGGCTGATCAACAAGGTATTGTGGTGGTTAATTGTACCCAATGCTTAAAAGGTAAAGTCAATATGGCCGGCTACGCAAACGGCAATGCTTTACAACAAGTAGGAGTCATATCTGGAGGGGATATGACATTAGAAGCCTGCCTGACAAAATTACATGTGTTGTTATCTAAAAACTTAAGCGTAGAACAGATCAAACAAGCCATAGCCCAAGATTTAAAAGGTGAGCGATCTCGTTAATACACAGCATGTCTTTAGCAACGCAGTTTTAGCCTAATGTAACTTATAGAGGCAATACGCCACTGACCTGCATACCGATTAAATATATAATACCGAATTTACAACCTGGGATAATATGACTACGCCAGCTTCGTCACCTAAGATTAACTGCAAACCCGCATTAGCTTTACCCGAATTTGTTGCCTTAATGGCATTTATGACCTCTCTGGTCGCGTTAAGTATCGACGCCATGTTGCCTGCCTTAAATCAAATCGGTCAGGCATTAGGTACAGACGATCCTCATCAAACTCATTTGATTGTGTCATTATTCTTTTTTGGTATGGCAATTGGTCAGCTGTTTTACGGCCCTTTCTCAGACAGCAAAGGCCGCCGCGCTGCAGTGCTGTCTGGCATCATCATTTTTGCTATCGGTTCGGTTATCTGTTTATTTGCTACCAGCTTAACCATGTTATTGGTTGGGCGAGTCATTCAGGCTTTCGGTGTATCAGGTCCCAGAGTGGCAACATTGGCCCTGATCCGCGATCAATATCAAGGCGATGCGATGGCTCGGGTAATGTCTTTTATCATGATGGTGTTCATTCTGGTGCCGATGATTGCCCCCATTATCGGCCAAACAGTGCTGGAGTTTTTTCACTGGCGACACATTTTCAGCCTGTTTCTGCTTATTGCTCTGGTGATTGGCGTGTGGTTTTTTAAACGCCAGCCGGAAACGCTGCCAATTCAACGACGTCAACCATTTAGCTGGAACCAACTGGCAATATCGAGCAAATTTATTCTGACCCATGTTCAGGTAATGAGTTACACCTTAGCGATGGGAATGATATTTGGGGCTTTTCTGGCCTATTTAAGTACCTCGCAAACGATTTTCCAGACCATTTATCATACCGGTCACTTGTTCCCTGCCTATTTTGCTCTGTTAGCTTTCTCGGTCGGCTTTGCGTCTTTCGCTAACGGGGTTTTAGTGATACGCCATGGCATGAAAAAGTTATCCGGGCTGGCACTAATCGGCCTACTCGTTGTTGCTGGCATCCTGCTTTATTTAACCTTGAGTCAGAACGGTATCCCTCCCCTATGGCAATTGGTATCCACCCTGTTTCCAAT
Organism: Neptunicella sp.; assembly: GCF_048268085.1. Classification (NCBI taxonomy): domain Bacteria; kingdom Pseudomonadati; phylum Pseudomonadota; class Gammaproteobacteria; order Alteromonadales; family Alteromonadaceae; genus Neptunicella; species Neptunicella sp. The sequence goes on from NZ_JBLWWF010000004.1 coordinate 217,060, forward strand.
GTTTTTCTGTATCGGGATCCTGTTTGGCAATCTTAATTCACTTGCCATGCAGCCGTTGGGAGAAATGGCCGGACTGGGCGCGGCTATTATTGGTTCCTTAAGTAGCCTGATTTCGGTGCCTATCGCTATTTTAATCGGCGATTACGTCAGCCACGACATTACCCCAATAGTGTTCGGCTTTATTGTATTTGGGAGTTTGTCACTGTTATTTGTCACTATTGCTAACCGTCAGGCTGATTAATAATCAATCAGCTGTTAGATAATTAGTCATTGTTTTGATGGGATTTGCTGGTGATAGATGGAGAACATATCGATCACAAATTAGTGATCGATTGTCCGCTTTATAGATTACTTATCGCTAAGATCAAACTCCACTTTGTCGCCAACCTTAATCTGGTGTTTGGCATACCAGCCTAATTCCATTTCCAGCGCACCGATGACTTCACCGGGGGAAGGATGGGTGGTTTCATCGAGTGCCTGCATCTGAATAATCGATACAATCACACCCTCCTCATTGATATATGCCAGATCCAGCGGGATAAGTGTATTCGCCATCCAAAATGCGGTTTCTTGGGGACGACGATAGACAAATAACATGCCCGGCTCGGCGGTTTTCCTGTCCATCAGTCCTTTGGAGCGTTTCTTCGGTGTATCGGCAAGCTCCACTGTTAATTGTAATTGGTTAATTTTAATATCGATGTACTGGGTGGCATCTTGCGCCACCGCAGCATGACACCATCCGCACAGCAACAACAACGCAGCTAAAAATTTTACTTTCACATCAACCTCTATTCAGTAGAACTGAAACACAATCCAGTATTACAAATAAATCACGTCTGACCGCAACGGCGCCAATCTCGCTAATACTTCGTTCTGAGTCGTTAGCGGAATATGATTTTGTTCCATTGCCTTAACTAATAAGTCCACCACATGATTAAAATCCCGCTCATTCACATTCATCCCGGTATGAATATCAACCATGCTATCGCCGGTATATTCGCAAGGTCCATCTGTAATCGCGCACAAATGAGAAATAAACCCTTCGCGAAAATGACGGATATTGGCCTTCTCAAAATAATGAAAAATTTGTTCGTCCTGACCAATTTGCTGAATAAAACTCTCTACCAGCTTTTCAATGCCGGCTTGCTCGCCAAGCTGTTGATACAAGGTCTGTTGCGGTGTGCTTTGACAGCCAGTAAGCAAAGTGAAGCCAATCAATAAATGAACAAGGAATATAAATTTTTTCATAATGAACCCGTGATTGAAAGATACCAGCCAGATTGATCTTTAGCCCCGGCAATTTCACCAAGTTGCAGCCACGCTGCCGTCACACTGACATGTTTATTCGGAAACCAGGCGACGAACAGATCACCCCAATCATCTTCTTTTAAACCCAAATTGTTCGGCTTTTGACGATATTCCACACCCACCGCCCATTCTGGACTAAGAAAAACCGCCGTAGAGCCTTCGAACTGAATACTACGGCCTTTATCAGCACTGCCAAAACCTAATAAACCGAGCTGATTGGCTTCGGTATACCGAGTAGTTAAATTCCAAAATAAGTTATACCCCGCCACTGCCCCCAAATGTAATTTACTGGCCGCCAGATAAAAATCATCTCCCGAGGTATCAGCAGCCCCAACTAATTTTGCTACCGTGCCATCTTTCAGTGATTTATGTTGCCATCCAGCACTTATTTGTGGCCAAACTGAATAAACCAAATCACCGTATAAACGAACTTTAATACCGCTAATATCTTGCTCAATTTGAGTGGATAATGCGGGGACATCAAATTTTTGCCGGGCATAAGACAATTCAACCCGATCATATAAATTCAACTGAGCGCCACATACATCCAATCGGTAATCCGATAAATTAGCTCGACTACAAAAGCCATTTACCGCGACTTCATCACGGGATGCATAACCGGCCAATTGTGCCCAAGGCACTAATCCACCACCACCGGATCCTTCAGCTTGAGAAACACCGGGAGTGGCTAATAGTTTTCCATTACCAGCATAGCAATGTAAACAAAACAGGCTGAGTAGCCCTGCACTACATACTTTTTTGAGTAACATCATATTGTTCCAACCATAAGGTTAAATCATTGGCGGCCAAAGGACGACTAATATGGTAACCCTGAATATGGTCACAGCCCATATCGATCAATAAATCCAGTGAGGCTTGATTCTCTACTCCTTCAGCGACCATCGAAAAGCCTAAGTTATGCCCTAACATAATCGTTGAACGGACAATAATTTGATCGCCTGGCGAATTGTCTAATTCAAGAATAAAACTCTTATCAATTTTTAATTCATCAAGCGGCAACTGCTTCAATTTAGATAATGACGACTGCCCCACCCCATAATCATCCACCGAGATGGTAAAACCAGCCTGTTTTAGTGCCTTGATGGCAGCCAACGCCTTTCTCTCATCTTGCATCATATCCCTTTCTGTTAGCTCTATCGTAATGTATTTGGGGCTAACATCATGGGTAAAAATTGTTTTTTGCAAGTAGCCAAGAAATTTGTCGTCCGTCAAATCTTGGGCCGAAACATTAATCGAAGCTTTGATATATAAGTTTTGTTTTTGCCACGCTTTAACCTGCTTAACCACTTCATTGATCACCCAATGGGTTAACTCAATAATCAATCCGGCCTGTTCAGCTAAGTCTATAAATAAATCCGGCGGAATAAATTTACCTTCACGATTGATCCAGCGGATCAAGGCTTCAACTTTTTCTACCTGTCCGGTTTGGGCGCTCATTTTAGGTTGATAGTGCATAAATAACTCACCATCATCAGCGCGCAAGGCTTGCTTCAAGTCCTCGACAATAGCGATACGCTCCAGATGCGCTTCATCTTCACCGGTCTGATAAAAACGCAATGCTTCGTTAGCAGTGGAAGCCGCATCAGAGGCAATAGTCGCGCGGCGTACCAGTGATTTAGAGTCTGAAGCATCGTCTGGATACATCGCCACCCCACAACTAAATTGCAGATTTAACGATAAATCTCTCACTTTATAGGGGTGATTAAGCTGACTGAGCAAATCATTTACCTGTTGTACCGGCATCAAGTCTTTATCACGAGGCAATATAGTTAAAAATTCATCCCCGCCAATACGGCCATTATTCTCATTGCCATCAGGGGCATAATTGACCAACCGTTTAGCCACCACCTGAATACAATCATCACCAATTTGTGGACCTAACTTATCGTTAATCTGTTTTAGACCTTTAATATCAATCACCAAAATCAGAAATTCTTTACCCGACTTGAGGATCTCATCAATCTGAATGCCCATAATATGGCGATTGTACAAACCGGTTAAGCTGTCATGTTGGGACTGATAAGTAATCTGTTTCTCACGCTGCTGGATTTCATTCCCCATATCGGTGAAGGCATTAAACAATTGCTTAATTTCAGTGCTGTCACGAGTATTCTTTAACTCACTTAAATAGTCTCCTTGCGCAAAACGTCTGGCTGTCACCACTAAGCGGGATAAGGGCACGGTCAATCTTTTGGCTAAAAAACCACTTAAAATCAGGCACACCAGCATGGTGGCCGCGGCCAAAATTAAAAAGGTGAACAGTAAACGATCAAATTCTTCATAGGTTTGCGCCAAACTGGCACTGAGTAAAATGCTTACCGAAGAATCAGACAGGCCATTTAACGGAATAATACGATTAATATAGGCAAGCCGACTGCCGAACATCCAGTGCAAACGATGTTCAGCCACGTAACGACGAATATCGGTAGATAACTGCTCATTTATCGACGAACTCATCACCTTATTTTGATCTTGAATAAAAGTGACTTCTAGCCCGGTTAACTTTTTCAGATCGTTAGCAACCTGATCACTGATCCTAAAACCGATCAAGGTATAGGCAATCGCGCGCGGCGCTTTAACCGGCAGCAATATGACCTGGTACAGGGTGTCATCAAAAATAATAAATCGGGCATGTAACGGACTGTTCAATAATTCCGTTACGACGGTTGACATATCTTGTGAGGGTTTAAAATTTGCAGAACTGGAAGAGATTAATTGACCAGCCAGGTTGGTCAGTATCATCAGATCGGCGCTAATACGTTGACCATGATTGTCCAGCACGCTGGCGATTGTTGCGGCGTCGTTGGTGGCTACTGCACGCTTAAAACCAAAATCTGCGGTTAATACCTGTGCGGCGGTAATCAGTAAGTTTTCCTTGGCGGCTAAGTACTGCTCATAGACATTTTTGGCGCTATCAATATCACTTAAGATACGTTTTTCATTGTATTGACTAGTGGACCACCAAAAACCAGCCAAACTGGTTACTGAAGTGATTAACACCAAGATGGCGCAAAATAAAACGATTTGGTTTTTGAGACTATTTTTCCACATTATCAATGCTTAAAATGTGCACCGAAGGTATCTCTAACTTCCGGCTTAGCGGTCGTCAGACTCATTTGATATTGACCATTAACTTTTTCAACTTGTTCCAGAGGTATAATTTTTCGTTGTTCCGCTCCCTGTGCATTCTGATTATGCCAAACACTCAATGAAATATTATTCTCCGTTGGCAAACTGATCTGAACATTGCCTTGTTCATCGGTCAATTGCGCATCGTCACTATTAGCAATATAGATGTAGCCCACCATGGAATCGTGGATGTTGCAGCCTAGTACCGCTACACCATGTTGATCAAATTTTATCGGATCTTTAGGTTTGCCTGCATATAGCTTTAATTCAAAAGGCTTGGCGGGAGAAAAGGAATAGACATGATGACGTATATCGTCACTATTGGGGAAAAGCACCGATTGGCCTTTTTCAATCAGTAATACCGTGGGGGCGAACTGCTTATTCACCTGATCCATTATCGCAATATCATTAAGGTGAGTTTTGGGCTGTTTGTCACCGTCAGGCAGAATGACCTCAACCACCGCATTTTGCAGCGGTTTATTATTTTGATCCTGTACATGCACGGTTATTTGTTGGGCAGAAAATGCCTGACTGCTCAACCCAATAAAAGACAACAAGGTGATAAGAATTGGCGACTTTGTCATTTGTTACCTCAATAATATGATTAACCATCAGCGATCATTAATCATCGATTATTTACCAATGAATTGTCTTTTCACACAGTGCTTGGATCACTCATGGCTGTCCAACAATTTCTATCGAAATTAACAATTCTTAATTGGAAACGTCTGCAAATTGCAACACTCAATCAGACAATAGTTATAAGCTATCGGTTTTATGCCTTAATTAACAGCCATTTTTTCTCCATCTGCGATTTCCGTTAAAACAAAATTACATTACAAATTCAATTGGCTTTATCGTATCCAGCATATTCTCTTGCTGAGCCAATCGCATAAATGCCTCGCCCAATCGATCCGACTCGGATAGCACAGTTTGCCAATACGGTATCCGTTGCTCTGCCGACATTTTTTCAAAATCTTTGCGATCCGGAATTTTGGCATAGGGTAAACTTGCAACAAATTCTGCTGACGGCACAACCATCACCACATTATCGTAACTTTTAGCATGAGGTTTACGAGCATTATTTTTATCAAACCAGCCCGGCACGGGGTTAGCAAAAAAGTGCGGATACAGCACCAACCCATCGTTTTTGTTACTGGAGGCTATTTGCAAATCAAAATGGTAGTCAATAATGCCACCATCCCGGTAAATACCAGGAGGAGCATCCGCTATATCGGTCACGCCCTTTAACACAATAGGAATAGAACCTGAGGCCATCAGTGCCGATTGTAAGTTGCCTTCGGTTAGTTCAACCTGTTCAATGGGCATGTGATATGGGTCTTGAATCGTCAGGGCGCTACGTGGGCTGGAAAAAACAACCCGTTGATAAAAACGCTGTAAACTGGCGCGTTTCACTTTATTCGCCAATGCACTGCTCAATAATCCTGTTAACTGCAATCCTTTGGATTCAAAACGGGTTAAACCTAGACAGCGGGCAACAACAAAATGGGCTTTCACTATTGGATTAGCCAATATTTGTTCCACACCATTGTTTTCCAGTACCCGATCCAATAACTGCCAGCCTTTATCGGTAATTTCTTTATTATCCGGTTTGGCTGAATACACAGTATGGGAGTAATAATGGGCCAAACGGTTAATGGCGGCCAACGGATCCTGTTGAGCATAACACGCGAAACGGAATGAGCCAGCCGACGATCCTAATAACTCCAACGGTGTCGATCTACCGGCAAAAAAATCTGGCATGATGACCCGATCAAGCCCAGCCAGAACAAACCACTTGGGTCCTCCCGATGCCCCCAACATAAAATCAAATAAATCAGCATTAAACCCCTGTTGCTGGATAGTCTTTAATGCCGTTTTCCCTGCATATACATCTAACACTCGCACTATAACTTTTTTCCCTTATTTAGGTGATGTACCAATCGGTTCTCGGAGTTCAAAACTTACTCACTGTGATGGTTTAAAATACATTAATTGGATAATAAAGTCGCAGTGAAAAATCATTGTTTAAAATCCAAACGCATAAAATTATATAATAATTTCAAATAGATATAATTTAATACCCTAGTGGTCAACAAGGTTATCCACAGATTTGGTGGATAACCACAGAACCGATAAATATTGATACGTTGACAGTCATACAATGTGTTAATCTACACCTCGCTGCAACGAATTTTTTAGTTTTTGGATTAGCTTATGTTCAACAATTTGGTCAGTATTGATCAACTTCCGGTTCACTCCAAAAGTATTCCTGTCATCAGTCCATTAACCGGTAGAGCGTTGCCTCTTGATCAGGTTAACAGCAAGATTTTTCAACAACGCTTATTAGGTGAAGGTCTGGCTATCGATATGACCGGCTCTAAAGTGATCGCGCCTTTTAATGGCGTTATGCTGCAGCTACCAGCGACCGCGCATCAACTGAGATTAAAAGCCCACAATGGTCTTATCATGCTAATTCAAATTGGCATTGGGTCAGAGCAATTGATGGGGGATGGGTTTGTTGTGCATGTTCAGCAGGGACAGTCTTTCCAAACAGGCGACTTATTGCTCAGTATCAACGTGCAAAAGTTAAAAAAGCGCCTGGACCGAATAATATCGCCGGTAACTATCTTGAACAGCACCAAATTGGCTGGTATTTTGCCGCACCATCAGCAAGTAATAGCGGGTCAGGATCAACTGATGACGTTATACCTTTAATCCCGACACCAACGACAAGTTGGTTAAGTGTCTCAACACAAAATAAATAACGGTAGCTCATGACAATTTTATACGGTATAAAAAACTGCGACACCATCAAAAAAGCCCGAAAGTGGCTAGATCAACACAATATAACCTATCAATTTCATGACTATCGGGTAGATGGGCTAGATCATGAATGGCTCAGCTCAGTAGCAAAAAAGCTAGACTGGCAACAATTGTTAAATACTCGCGGCACCACCTATCGACAGTTATCGGATGAGCAGAAAGCCGATATGACCGAGCAAAAAGCCATTCAGTTAATGTGCGATTATCCGGCAATGATTAAACGCCCCTTATTAATTCATCAGCAAACTTATCACCTCGGTTTTAAAGCCGACCAATATCAGGCCTTATTCGCATGACACAGGACGTTATTCAACTCACCAAAGACTTAATTAATCAGCGCTCCGTTACCCCGGATGACGCACAATGCCAAGCGATGATGGCTAATATTCTTAGCCCTTTAGGTTTTAACATTGAAACCATGGTGTTTGCTGACACCACCAATATGTGGGCCCGAAAAGGTCACCAAAAACCGCTTTTTTGTTTTGCCGGACATACCGATGTCGTGCCGTCGGGGCCAGAGTCAAGCTGGAATACGCCACCATTTGAAGCCACCGAAATAGACGGTGTGTTATATGGCCGCGGGGCGGCAGATATGAAAGGCAGTTTAGCGGCTTTTCTGGTTGCTACCGAAAAATTTGTGGCTGACTATCCAAACCATCAAGGTTCCATCGCGTACTTAATCACCAGTGATGAAGAAGGCCCGTTTATTAACGGTACCACCAAAGTGATTGATACATTAGAAGCCCGTAACGAGAAGATTGACTGGTGTATTGTCGGCGAGCCATCCAGTACCAATAGCGTAGGCGATGTGGTTAAAAATGGTCGCCGTGGTTCACTGACTGGCGATTTAACGGTAAAAGGCATTCAGGGACATGTAGCTTATCCTCATTTAGCAAAAAACCCGATCCATTTAGCCGCGCCAGCTATTGATGAACTGGCATCGACTCATTGGGATAACGGTAATGACTTTTTCCCACCCACCAGTTTTCAGGTGTCCAATATTCATTCCGGCACCGGAGCAGGCAATGTTATCCCCGGTGAGATGCAAGTGTGCTTTAATTTCCGTTTTTCCACCGAAACCACTGATCAACAACTAATTAAACGAGTTGAAGCAATACTCGACAAGCATCAACTGGATTACCAGATAAAATGGACTTTCAATGGCCAGCCCTTTTTAACCGATAGTGGTGATCTGGTCGAAGCCACTTGTGCGGCAATAAAACAGGTAACGGGCATGGATACCGAACTATCTACCGCTGGCGGCACTTCCGATGGACGTTTTATCGCTCCCACCGGTGCTCAGGTAATCGAACTGGGTCCGCAAAATGCGAGCATTCACAAAATTAACGAAAATGTTGGAGTGGATGACTTACGCCAACTGGTAGATATTTATTACCAGATCATGGTGAAATTACTGGCCTAAACCGATTATTGCTGTGGAGATAAATCCACAGCAACACCGGTTATTCGCTATACTAGGTCTCCCGACTACAATAGGACAACTCCCCACATGTCTTACTATTTGATTAAGTTGTATTGTTGATGAGTGGCTGGTTAATCGCATTTATCTTTATAATTGTCTTTGCTGTGCTCGTCGGTAACCTATTGTTACTCAAAGATTCAGCCAGTACCAAACTCCCAAGCCTTAAAGATAAAGAATCAAATAATGCCAAATGGGAAGCTGAAGATAAAAAAGATGATGACTGGTAACCCGGACAGCAAACCTTTACCGTCGCTCAGCACCGCGCATCTGCAAATCTGGGTTTTAGCCCCACAAGACTATGTGTTATTGATGGAATACGAACACGCTAACAGACAACATCTGGCTAAATGGGAACCCCTTCGTCCTAATAGTTACTTTAATGCCGAACAGACCCGCATAAGAGTAAAACAACACTTTGACGACGCACTTAATGGGCGCGCTCTGCATTTAGTCGCAAAAGAACACGAAAACCAGTCAATCATGGCCGTATGTCACTTTTCAAATATTGTGTATGGCCCTTTTCAGGCCTGCAATATGGGGTATTCAATTGATTATCGGTATCAGGGCCAGGGATTAATGTATGAAATGGTATCCAGATCGATAGACTATGTATTTACCCACTTAAATTTGCACCGGATTATGGCTAGCTATATGACGGACAACATAAGAAGCGAGCATCTTTTACAACGCCTGGGCTTTGTCAAAGAAGGGTTTGCCCAATCCTATTTACACATTGCCGGACAATGGCAGGACCATATACTCACTGCCAAAATCAATCCTAATCATCAACCGACTTAACCACATCTTTTCCAGTGATTAGCCGTTTTTTCCTGATTAGAACGGGAGAAATAATGATCCAGGTGATGGATTTCAGCGATGCCCTCACTCTCGTTATCCAATTTAAAACCGCTATATGCAAACAGACTGACTGCAAGTAGTAACAATAACGGATTGAATATCAACATTTGGCTAAAGGATAATTCAAGCCAAAATCCACTGAATAAGATCAGCACAACGCTCGTCGCACTAAGCCAGCGTAAGCCATGCATGCCGATTCTAATAACGGTGTTCATTGGTATATCCCCTGTTCAAACTGGAGATAACTATAGATGGGACAGGATTAGCCTACAAACGTAAAATACGCACCCTATAGATGAATATTATTCACCTATAATGACGTGAATTTGTTGTTTAAACCAATCCATAAAAGCACGTATATCAGCTCGCTCTGCATCGTGAGGACGGCAAACTGCATAGCAGGATAATTCAAAATCCACTTTTTCAGCGAATGGACTTACCAATTGAGCTTGTTGGAGTAACGGCTGCTCAATGGGTAAAATGGCTAATGCTAATCCTAAACCCTGCTGTGCTGCATAAATGGCCGCATCGTAAGAACCCAAACTCAGGCTGGAATTAGGTTCAACTGCCGATACGCCAACCGCTTTGCCCCAACGCGGCCAGCCGTCGAGCATATAAGAAATATGTAATAACGGTACGTTAAGAATTTGCTCAACTCGACTTAGTTGGTGCTTATGAGCAAATTCAGGTGAACAAACAGGAGTAATTTGAATATCAAACAGCTTCTCGCTGCTCACCCCGGGCCATTTGCCCTGCCCGACTCGGATCGCCAAATCGATTTCTTCATATCGAAGGTCAACCAGATTCATTCCGGTTTCAATTCGTAATTCAATGTCCGGGAAAGCCGCTTGGAACAAACTCAGTTTAGGAATAATGATATTACTGGCCAAACTGGGAAAGGTTGATATACGCAAAGTTTGACCGACAAACTGCTGCTTAAGATGTGACGTGCCTTTATCTAACTGCTGAAAAACATCCTGTACCACCGTGAGATACATACTGCCGGCAGCAGTTAATTTAACCCCACGAGTCATACGTTTAAACAAGGGAACATTAAGCTGCGCTTCCAGCGCTTTAATTTGATGGCTAATCGCTGATGGCGTTAAATGTAGCTCCTCGCCAGCCTGTTTAAAACTAAGCTTACGACCCGCGGCCTCAAATATATGCAACAAATGCAGTGGTGGTAACTTTCTCGCCATTTAGTTGCCACTCAGCCACTGTCGATAAGCGTCATTAATCATCTATTTTGACCGCAGTACCATTGATGCTGACCATCAACATGCTACCGTGCTTGCCTACAACCTCGTAGTCTATATCGATTCCCACTACGGCATTAGCACCAATACTGCGGGCTTCATTTTCCAATTCCTGAAAAGCGATTTTACGCGCCCGGGTAAACACATTTTCGTAAGCCCCGGATCGACCACCAACAATATCGCTGATCGAAGCAAAAATATCGCGAAACATATTGGCGCCCATAACGGCCTCACCGACTACCACGCCCATATACTGTTTAATCGGTTTACCCTGAATTTCCGGTGTGGTTGTAATAATCATATCTGCCCCTTGCTGGTTATAGAAAAGACTACTTTATTGCCAATTGTGATTAATCTCCACTGGAATTACGGTTAATAAAGCGCGTTGTCCAATGGCGACATTAGCATTAGGAAAAACAATGGCTTCTCCTGGGGTATCTGTTTTATATTGCCGCCCTGTTTCCTCAGCTAATAGATAGCCGACCGGAAAATCGGTAAAATTAGGTGCATCATCCGCAAAATTAAGCCTGAAGTCGTCGTGACTTTTATTAATGATTTGATGAATTTTAAATACCTCAACCTGCTGCGGGTCAAAGTTGTGATATTCCATGCTATCACTGGTAATCAAACGTCTTAGGGTCTGGTCGGTGGCGTCAAAACGCGCCATATCATTTTGACCAAATGGCATTACCTTACCTAATTCAACTGTAAATGCATCCGCATCAAATTGATTGGATGAAAAATAACTGAACGTGGTCGTAGGCGCTTCTGATAACAAGAAGGTATTCACCCCACAGGCAGACAAGAACTGTAATTGTTCAGTTTTCCAGGGACGCCCATGGCGAAAGGGATACACTGCAAACTTTTCATTTTTTGAGCCACGAATAGCGGTATGTAAATCATAATGACAACGCTGATCATCTCGTAAGCTGTAAAAGCTACTGACTGCCTGCTCAAGCTCTAAGGCCCGCTTACGTTCATCGTTGACCAATCCGGGTGGCTGCGAATGGGCACCGCTAAATAATCGATTCATATTTTCTTCGACAAAACGTTCAGCGATATCCATTGCAGCTAAATTACCAAATAAAAATAACACCCGCTGTTGAATGACTAATTTACCAGTCAAAATATCCTTAACCATGCCATCACAAAGCTCAATGGGGGCAGTTTCGTTACCATGGACACCACTGGATAATACGATACTTTTATTTGATTTCTGCGCGGGGGCAAAGCTAATAATTCCCGGCGCACTTATCCATACGTGAGTGCCATTGGTTAAACTAAAATCAATAGGCTTGGAAAATAAGTCGGGTTGCTGACGAGATAATTGTAAAAAGTGACCCTGTTCGGTCAATGGTAAAACTGGCATAAGGACTGATTGGATTGTTAACAATGACCTTATTGTAACGGAATTTGTATCTTATGTACGCTTCAGCTGATGGGGAAAATCAAGCCATTCTGGATTGGTAGGACAATGAAGCTCCGACCACAATTTCACTCTGACTTAATTGAATAAAATCCGTTAGTGGCACCGCTTTAGAAAACAAAAAGCCTTGCCCGGTTTTAATACCCATTTCACGCAATGAATGCAGGTGTGCCAATGATTCGATTCCTTCTGCCACCACGTCACAACCAAGTGATTCGGCAATAATCTGTGTGGCTTGCACTATCGCTTTATTTACCGGGTTTTCATCCAGTTGCATAATAAAGGTTTTATCAATTTTGATGGTGTCAATTTGCATATCGCGCATATAAGCCAAGTTGGAATAACCTTTGCCAAAGTCATCTATGGCGATCAAAAAACCCATATTGCGTAACTGACTTAACTGCTTATGCACCATTAATGAGTTGGACAAGGCAATATCTTCAGTCAATTCCAGTTCTAATTCATCCGCTGTTGCGCCATAAGTACTCAGCAGATTTTGCATATTGCCGACAAATTTACTGTCATACAGTTGAGTGGGCGACATGTTTACCGACAATTTCATCTTGACCCCTTTTGATTTAAGGATCATCAGACTTTTTACCGCATGCTCCAGCACCCAGTAGCCCATTTCGTTCATCATATTGTATGATTCGGCCGCCTCTAATAACGGTCCTGGAAATATCACCCCATCAAGAGGATGATGCCAACGCAACAAACATTCGGCTCCGACAATATTTAAGCTGTTGATATCGACTTTAGGCTGAAAATATAACTCTAATTCCTGGCGCTCAAAAGCACGTTTCAGATCGGCTTTTAGGGTCAACTGACGGCTGGATTCAACCCGATCTTGCATTTGTACCGCATGGAAATTTTCGTACTTATTCTGTTTAGCTTGCTTTAAAGCCGCTTCAGCACGGGAAAAAAGTTCATGGGTATTATGGTTGTTAGCCGAGTTAGCCACCGCCCCTACATTAAAATCAGCAATAAAAGAATGAGCATCTAGTGTGATGGGGGCTTTAAAATGTTCAATCAGATGGTTGTAATAGTCTTGCAATTGTTGCGCCGTATGGCGCCCTTGTATGACGACGCCAAAAATGTCACCACTTACGCGTCCCATCAAGGTCATATCACTGAGTAACAGCTGAATACGCTTGGCAATTTCAGACAAGATAAAATCTCCGGCCTTATAACCAAGGCTGGAACTGACATCAGAAAACCGTACTACATCGATTAACAGCAAAGATAAATCGGGAGTTTGGATAACCGATTCTTCGATGCGATCAAGGAAAGCATAGCGATTAGGGATAGATGCTAATGACTGATAAACCAAATTCATTGAGTACTACATTACCTCATCTCAACGGAATATCCGATTTTACCTGTTCTGGCCAAAAATAACAGCCTTAAATATGTATGCAAATTCATACACACCCCTTATATTATCGTGGCTCGCAGTGATTCATTCAAACTCCGGCTGCCCTAAAAACGTCACTGACCAGCGTTTGAGCTTCGTTCACCAATTGCGCAAGATGATCTTCACCCAAAAAACTCTCGGCATAAATTTTATAGACATTCTCTGTACCTGAGGGTCTGGCGGCAAACCAACCATTCCGGGCGCATACTTTTACACCACCAATACTGGCATCATTGCCGGGTGCATGAGTTAACACTTGCACAATCTCCTCTCCTGCAAGGGTTTTGGCGGTGATATCAGTGGCGTTTAAAGCGGTTAATGCCTGCTTTTGTTCCAAACTGGTGGCCACATCAATTCGGGTATAACTGGGGCGACCGTATTTTTCTACCAACTGTTCATAATATTGTCCCGGCGTTTTACCGGTAACGGCCAATATTTCAGCGGCTAGCAGACACAAAATAATTCCGTCTTTATCGGTTGCCCAAGTGGTACCGTCGCGACGTAAGAAAATACCGCCAGCACTTTCTTCACCGGCAAAGCCTATTTCACCGCTAAGCATGCCATCCACAAACCATTTAAACCCCACTGGCATTTCTGCCAATGGACGCTCCAAGCCATTCACAACCCGATCAATTAAGCTGCTGGAAACCAGTGTTTTACCGACTTTCAATGATGATTGCCACTGTGGGCGATGGCGATACAAATAATCTATGGCAACTGCCAGATAATGATTAGGGTTCATCAATCCATAATGGGGATCGACAATACCATGACGATCAAAATCCGGATCATTACCAAAAGCCAAGTCATATCCGTCTTTCATATCGATTAAGCCCGCCATCGCATAAGGTGATGAGCAATCCATCCTGATTTTGCCATCTTTATCCAGACGCATAAACGCAAAGGTGGGATCGACGCGACGATTAACGACGTCAATATTAAGGTCAAAACGTTTAGCGATTTTATCCCAATAAGCTAAGCCCGCCCCACCTAAAGGGTCTGTTGCCAGTTTCAAGCCCGCCTTGGCGATAGCGTCCATATCAATAACTTGGTCCAGTTCATCAATATATGCTTGTGCAAAGTCTTGTTGCTCAACCTGTTCCAGCGCCTCCGCAAAAGGAATTCTGCGTACCCCTTGCATATCATGCTCAATTAATCGATTGGCTTGCTGTTGAATGATACTGGTAATGTCGGTTCCTGCTGGACCGCCGTGCACTGCATTATATTTAAATCCACCATCTTCCGGTGGATTATGCGAGGGTGTAATGACTATTCCATCAGCCTGTTCAGTATGCTGGCGGTTATAGGATAAAATGCGATGAGAAATAACAGGCGTTGGGGTGTATTCGCTATTTTGCTGAATCACCACTTTCACCTTGTTGGCAACTAATACCTCAATCGCCGTACTAAATGCCGCTTCAGATAAGGCATGAGTATCAATCCCAATAAATAATGGTCCGGTAATTTTCTGTTGCTGGCGAAAATCGGCAAGGGCCTGACAAATTGCAGCGATATGCATATCGTTAAAGCTACATAGTAAAGAGCTGCCGCGGTGACCAGAGGTACCAAAGGAAACTTGTTGAGCGGGATTATTTTTTTCGGGAGTTAAGGTAAAATAACGACTAATTAAACGCGGTACATTAACCAGTTGTTCAATAGGAGCCGCTTTTCCGGCTAGGGGGTGAATGCTCATCGAATCCTCTTTAGCTCACTGACAATCAATTTGTTTACCCATATCAATAACATATTGAATCTATCGGGTATAGATAGATAACGTAACGAGAAATATATCGTAGGCTGGTTATCTGTTTTAATAATCTACATTAAAGGTCAAGCAATTGAAATTATTGAATTTTCAACAACAAGGACAAGGACAGCCAATAGTATTATTACATGGGCTATTTGGCAGCCTGGAAAATCTGGGGATGGTGGCACGAGGCTTGGAATCATCCATGCAAGTCATCTCAATTGATCTACCTGATCATGGTCAATCTTATTTTTCTGATCAATTTAGCTATGCCAATTACGCTGAAGCCGTGATTCAGTTATTAGATCATCTTGAAATCGAACAGTGCCACATGCTTGGTCATTCAATGGGGGGTAAAGTATCGATGCAACTAGCGCTGCAACATCCTCAACGTGTCCAGAAACTTATCGTCGCTGATATTGCCCCGGTCGCTTACCCACCACATCACAACCGGATATTTGCCGGTTTAAATAATGTGGACTTAACCACAATCACCAGTCGAAGTGATGCCGATAAAGCGTTATCGATGCATATTGAAGAGGCCGGTGTCAGACAGTTCTTATTAAAAAGCTTACAGCAAACCGAACAGGGATGGAGCTGGAAATTTAACTTACCCCTTTTACAGCGAGACTATGAGCAAATAGCCGCAGGAATTGACTCAGAGCAATCATTCAAGCAGCCCACCTTATTTATTAAAGGTACCGAATCGGATTACATCACCACTGAACATCGGCCCCAGATACAACGCTTGTTTCCTCACGCCAAAGCGCAATTGATGCAAGGATGTGGGCATTGGTTACATGCTGAAAAACCTCAGGTATTTAATCGACTGGCGTTAAATTTCATCAATGCTGGATAGTTTGATAAGTCATCCACTGGCATAGAAAACAAGGTGCAATAAACCTTAACCATCAAGTGCAACAATTGAGGCTTTGTGCTATAGTCCGCGCCGTTTTCTTCCTTGGTGAGAGTTAAATCAGTGCTAAGTGAGTATTATGAGCAAATAGAAGGCATTGCGCTTGACCTAAGCCTGTTAGTGTTATTTATATTAATGGGAATGGCTATTCACGATGTACTCAAAAAAAATAACGTCCCTCCTTTAGGTCGTTATGTTACCTACGGAGTCTTATTACTTGGTTGTGTAGGTTTTGTAGCAAAAGGTATCATTGAGATTGTTTTGACCAACTAGCCAGATTTAACGCTAGTAATGTCATCTATATTCAGAAGGTTTAATAACATATGGCAAGTGTTGGACTATTTTTTGGTAGTGACACAGGTAACACAGAGCATGTTGCCAAGATGATCCAGAAAGAGCTGGGCAAAAACCTGATCGAAGTTCGGGATATAGCCAAAAGCAGTAAAGAACAGATCGCAGAGTTCGATCTATTAATGTTCGGGATCCCGACATGGTATTACGGTGAAGCTCAGTGTGATTGGGATGATTTCTTCCCTGAATTAGAAGAGATTGATTTCACTGATAAACTCGTCGCCATTTTTGGCTGTGGTGACCAAGAAGACTATGCCGAGTATTTCCTCGATGCAATGGGCATGGTGCGTGACATTGTTGAAGCGCGCGGTGCGATTGTTATTGGTCATTGGCCTACCGAAAGTTATGACTTTGAAGCCTCCAAAGGCATGGCTGATAGCGACCACTTTGTTGGTCTGGGTATTGATGAAGATCGTCAGCCAGAGTTAACCGAGTCGCGGGTAAAACAGTGGTGCAAACAAATACACGAAGAAATGTGCCTGGCTGAACTAGGCTAATATCCTCCCCTATTTTTCAGCATCCGTTGCGGGTGCTGATGAATTTATCTTCTCCATTAAAATTGTATGCTTATTTAATCACATGGTTTGTTATACTCAGGCAAATTTTTTATTGGAAACGCCCTTTTGCAATTTAGTGACCTGCCCCTTGATCATCGGATCCTTAATTTTTTAACCCGCAAAGGCTTTGCCGAAGCGACCGAGATACAAAGTCAAGCCATCCCCCATGCGCTGCTAGGTAAAGATCTAATTGCATCGTCCAAAACCGGCTCAGGTAAAACCCTCGCCTTTTTGATTCCAGCATTGCAACGGGTGTTAAAAACCAAACCATTAAGCCAACGGGATCCAAGAGTACTTATTTTGGCGCCGACCCGTGAATTGGCTAAACAGGTATTTTTGCAATTACGCAGCATGATCGAAGGGACATCGGTTAAAGCAGCGTTGATCCTCGGTGGCGAGAATTTTAATGATCAAGTCAAAACCCTGCGGCGTTACCCCCAATTTGTAGTGGGAACAGCCGGACGTATTGCCGATCATGTTAAAGATCGTTCATTGTTCTTAAATGGTCTTGAATTGTTAATTATGGATGAAGCTGACCGCATGCTCGATTTAGGCTTTGCTGAAGAACTCAAAACCATAAACCGCATGGCCGATCACCGCAAACGTCAGTCACTCATGTTTTCCGCCACCATGGATAACACCGAATTACATTATTTGACTAAAACGTTGCTCAAGGCGCCGCAGCGAATCAGTATTGGTGAAGCTAATGCCGAGCATCAGGATATTGAGCAACGTTTTTATCTATCGGATCATATTGAACATAAAGAACAGCTACTCAAAGCCTTATTGGAGCAGGAAACCTTTCAGCAGGTCATTTTATTTACTGCGACTCGAGCCGATAGCGACAGAATTGCAACACTATTGCAACAATGGGGTAAAAATAGTGTCGGCCTAAGTGGTGAACTTAGCCAATCTCAACGCAGTAATATCATGAATGCCTTTAGTCGCGGACAACATCAGATACTAGTCACTACCGATGTCGCCTCACGGGGACTGGATTTACTCAATGTGTCACTGGTAATTAACTTTGATCTGCCCAAGTTAGCCGATGAATATGTACATCGAGTCGGCAGAACTGGGCGAGCAGGCAAACAGGGGTTAGCCATCTCATTGGTGGGTCCAAAGGATTGGCACAGTTTTACGGCGATTAAAGGTTTCTTGCAGCAACAGATTGAATTTAGTCAATTAGATGGCTTAGTTGCTAAATTTAAAGGCTTAAAACCGGCTAAAAAGTTGCTCCCTAAAAACAAGACTAATCACGGCTCATCTAAACAGCCGACTCGAACAAAAAACAAACCGATTAAACGCATTAAATCGACTCAAGGAATCGACGTTGGTGATGCGCCAATGTTGAAAAAGAAAAACAAGCTGATCGAGTCTGATGAAACAGATCAGTAAGCAGTGAATCTTTTCTATATTCCCCAGTCCTATGGATGTTAACTTTTATTATGGAAGCCTTATCTGGTATGCAGTCAATTAAACACGCTATTTTAGTCCGTATCATTGCCCTAATCCCGCTTATTATTTTTCATCCTCTGGCCTTGGGGCAGCAACGGGACACTAAAGTCATCGATGCCGTGGTTAATATTCATGTCAATCAGGTACGAGCTTGGGATGACAGCTATAACAATGCCAGTCAGGGCACGGGTTTTGTTATCGATAGCGAGCAAGGTTTGATTCTGACCAACAAGCATATTGTGGAAACTGGCCCTGTCATCGCCTACGCCGAATTTTCCAATAAGAAACAAATTGAACTCATTCCAATATACCGTGATCCGGTGCATGATTTTGGACTGTTTAAATATGATCCCAAGCAGCTCGACGGCCTGAAGATTTCAGCAATACAGTTGAGCAGCCAAGCCAGTGTAGGCACTCCAATTCGGTTATATGGTAATGATGGTGGCGAAGATTTATCCATTATTGAAGGGGTGTTATCCAGAATAGACCGCCCTGCTCCTGATTACCGCAATACCAATACCGATTTTAATACCTTCTATTTTCAAGCTGCGTTAGGCAGTAGTGGTGGCTCTTCAGGATCACCTATTCTAAATAGTGATAATCAGGCAATTGCAATTAATGCCGGTGCCAGAAGAGATGCCGATACGGCCTTCTTTTTGCCCATGGAAATGATCATTCCCACCGTTGAAAAGTTACGTCATCAGCAAAAGGTCAGTCGCGGTACCTTGCAAACCGAATTCACTCACACTCCTTTTAATCGCCTCAGAACTCTGGGTCTGACCGATGAAATAATTACCAAAGAACGACAACATTCTCCCACCGCTACCGGCAAACTGGTTGTGACTCATGTATTACCCAAAGGACCAGGTGATGGCGTGTTTGAGCCTGGCGATATATTGCTCAGTATCAATAATCAGCCAATCAATAACTTTTTTGAGCTGGAAACCTTATTTAATCAACAGGTTGGTAAACAAGTCACCTTATTGTTTTACCGTAACGGCAAAGAAATTAGCAAAAACATGGTCGTCGATGATCTGTTTGCCCTCACTCCCGATGAATACATTGAATACGGTAAAGCCAATATTATTCCTGTGGGTATTAATCTCGCACGTTTATTCAATATCCCTGTACATGGTTTAACGTTAGTGGATGCCGGTCCATTATTTGGTAGTCAAAATATTAAGCGTTTCGCCCTGATTGAAGAAATTAACAATCAACCCATTAGCACCTTGGATGATCTGGAAAAAGAACTCAACAATATAGGTGTAGGAGCACGGTTTAGCGTGCGTTATCGCTATCCTTTTGATATTGCCCAACAACAATATAAACAACTGACTGACTATACCGACTGGTTTGACAATAGCCGCTGTAAAAATATTGCCGGACAACGTCACTGGCAATGTAAACCACTATTAAAAAAGAATAACGCCAACGGTAAGCACAATTTTAGCTCGGATAAAGTCGTCACTTCGCCTATTGTCGATATTAGCGTCTTTCGACCTGTTTTGGTCAACAGCCAGAATGATGTTAATCGTCGCGGTCAAGGTGCCATAATTGATAAAAAAGCCGGTCTGGTATTAACCGATAAATCGATTATCGACAGTACCTTAGCGGTGGTAAATTTAACCTTTAATAATGGGGTCAGTACTTCAGGTAAAGTATTGGCTATTCATCCGTATTTAAATTTGGCGATTATCCAAACGGATTTATCGGTAGTTAAATTCAGGCCTCCCATATTACCCGAACTATCTGCTATTGAGCCTAATACCAGCGAGCCTTATCACTTTATTGGTAAGTCATCGATGCTCGATTTTAAAGTACATGCCTCAGCACTATGGCCCACGGTTATCGGTAATGAAAGCTTCCATGACAGTTTTGAGTTTGCTCCTTTGCCGGATGTATTCGGTCTTTACTTAAACAGTAAAAATCAAATTTCGGCCATCAATACCAACTACCAATATGATAAATCCAGTTATAACGATATTATCCCTGCCCGTTTGGTACTCGATTTTGTTAACAGTGTAAAAGCCAATAAGAAAGGCATGTACCTGTTAGAGAGTGACTTTAACTATATCAGCTATGCGGAAGCACTTGAGCTGGGCATTGAAGGGATCAATGTAAATAACACCGATCGGGTGCTCAATGTATACAGTGTGGAATCACTCGGTAACAGTGAACTCTTGCCCGGTGATATTATTTTAAAAGTCGCCAATCAATCGGTATCGGGCATTAACCAGCTCTATCAAGCGGTTAAACAACCTGAATTTAAAATGGATATATTGCGCAATGGCAAACAACAATCAATCCAGGCACACGCTCGATTCAAAGATTTCAATCCCTTTCATGATGTGATTTTTTGGGGTGGTGCAATCATTCATAAAATGAACGATAAAGTGTATTTGCCTGAAGGACCTGCGGAAGGCTGTTTACGGATCAGCGTATTTTATTTTGGTAGTCCCATCCATAGCTCAGGTATTACCAATGGCAGCTGCATATACGCCATCGATGGACAAAAAGTGCAAACTATCGACGACATCAAAGCCTTAACTGAAAATAAACAGTCCGGTGACTACACTCGGGTACAAACGGTTGAATTAAACAATAATTTCCGAATCGCGGAATTTCGTTTACGGGAAGATCCCTACTACTGGCCAATTAAACATTGGAATCTGACTGAAAATGGTTGGCAACGAATTAACGATTAACTGTATTTTTCTCGTTATTCGACGACTGTCACTCCCGATTGAATTTCTTCGAGTCATACAAAAACGCCGCTACAATAGCGGCGTTTGCGTTTCAACCAAATCAATTGATTACAGACTGGCTTCCAGTTCAGGCAACACACTAAACAGATCAGCGACTAATCCATAGTCTGCCACTTGGAAAATGGGCGCATCTTCATCCTTGTTGATGGCAACAATCACTTTGGCGTCTTTCATCCCGGCTAAATGTTGAATAGCACCGGAAATTCCCACCGCGATATACAAATCTGGAGCAACAATTTTACCCGTTTGTCCTACCTGCATATCGTTCGGTACAAATCCGGCATCCACGGCAGCGCGCGAAGCACCAATTGCGGCGCCCAGCTTATCAGCAATCCCTTCCAGTAATTTGAAGTTTTCGCCATTTTGCATTCCACGGCCACCAGAAATCACCACCCGTGCTGCGGTTAATTCAGGACGCTCGGATTGTGTTAATTCAGCCGACACAAATTCACTTAGGGTATTGGCTTTAACCACTGATACGGTTTCAACAGCCACTGCATCATTACCCATTTCAGCTGAATCAAACGCTGCAGTACGCACAGTTAATACTTTAATGCTGTCGCTGCTTTGTACCGTGGCAATGGCATTACCGGCATAAATCGGACGCACAAAAGTGTCACTAGATTCAATCCGGATTACATCGGATATTTGTTCAACATCTAATAATGCTGCTACTCTGGGTAACAGGTTTTTACCCCCAGTGGTCGCGGCTGCCAACACATGAGAGTAATTGGAGCCAACCAGTTCAACAATCAATTCAGCAATATTTTCCGGCAATTGATGCTGATAATCAGCATGATCCGCCAACCAGACTTTATCAACACCTTGAATAGTTGCGGCCTGTTCTGCCACCCCACCACAATTGCCACCGACCACTAATAAATGACAGGTGTCCGCCAATCCACTGGCGGCATGAACCAGTTTTAGCGTATCGGGTTTCAGTTGTTGATTATCGTGCTCTGCTATCACTAATACGCTCATCAGATCACCTTTGCTTCATTTTTTAATTTACTGACTAATTCGGCCACATCTGCCACTTTAATACCTCCAGCTCGTTGGGCTGGCGGCTCTACTTTTAACAGGCTTACACGTGATTGAAGATCCAATCCCAAATCGGCAGCCACAATACTATCCAGTGGCTTACGCTTGGCCTTCATAATATTAGGTAGGGTTGCATAACGAGGTTCATTTAAACGTAAATCAGTCGTCACGACTGCAGGTAAACTCAGTTTTACCTTTTGTAATCCCCCGTCTATTTCGCGGGTGACCGAGACAAAGTCCCCTTCCAGCTCAACCTTGGAAGCAAAGGTACCTTGTGGCATACCCGTTAATGCCGCCAGCATCTGTCCGGTTTGATTATTATCAGAATCTATCGATTGTTTACCCAGAATAATCAGTTTGGGTTGTTCCTGTTCAACGACTTTTTGCAATACTTTAGCCACTTGTAATGAACCTAAAGCAAATTCTGTCTCTACATGAATCCCGCGATCAGCGCCTAAAGCTAACGCTGTGCGGATCTGTTCCTGACAGCTTTTATCGCCAATAGAAACCACCACGACTTCTTCAGCAAAACCTTGTTCTTTCAATCGAATCGCTTCTTCCACGGCAATTTCACAAAAAGGATTCATTGCCATTTTGGTATTAGCTAAATCAACATTGGAATGATCCGCTTTAACCCTGACTTTAACGTTGTAATCTATTACGCGCTTAATCGGCACCAGAATTTTCATATCTTCCTCAACAGAATAACTGTCAACTCTGCTATCCAGAGTTAGTTGTGATGAACATCAGCATGCAATGTACTTCCTGTTGACGTAAACGTCAACCAACACTACCCTTAGCCACAATCATTTATTAACTTGAATTTAACAGTATTCTTTACAATTAGCCTTTGGGTTGGCGTAAATAAAACTTAGGAGTCACTGATGGAAAGAGAATCAATGGAGTTTGATGTTGTTATAGTCGGTGCTGGCCCTGCCGGCCTGAGTAGCGCAATAAAATTGATGCAATCGGCTCAAACACAGCAACGGGAACTGACGGTTTGTGTGGTTGAAAAAGGGTCTGAAGTAGGCGCTCATATCTTATCTGGGGCAGTATTAGAAACCAAAGCTCTGGATGAATTACTACCGGATTGGCCATCACGTAATGCGCCTATAACGGTAAAAGTGACCGAAGATCAGATCCATTTACTCAAAGATCAGCAAAAATCCACCCAACTACCGACCTTTGCCACCCCTAAGTCAATGCACAATACAGGTAATTATATTGTCAGTATGGGCAATGTGTGCCGTTGGTTGGCTGATCAGGCAGAACAATTAGGTGTAGAAATATTTCCCGGTTTCGCGGCGGCAGAAATCTTGTATAACGATGATGGCAGTATTGGCGGCGTGATCACTGGCGATATGGGGCTTGATGCACAAGGCCAACCCAAAAACGGTTTTATGCCCGGTATGGCGTTGCGCGCCAAATATACTATTTTTGCCGAAGGTTGTCGTGGTCATCTAGGAAAGCAACTGATTGAAAAGTTTAATTTAAATGAGCAATCCAGTTCACCACAACATTACGCCATCGGCTTTAAAGAAGTGTGGGATATTGAGCCGGAAAAACATCAGCCCGGATTGGTTATTCATACCGGTGGGTGGCCACTCAGTAACGCCAGTGGTGGTAGTTATTTATATCATGGTGAAGATAATCAAGTGCTTGTCGGCCTGATTGTGGATTTGAACTACAACAATCCCCATCTTAGCCCCTTTGATGAATTTCAACGACTGAAACATCATCCGTTATTTGCCCAGTATCTGACCGGAGGAAAACGGGTCAGTTATGGTGCGCGGGCGATTGCCAAAGGCGGCTTAAATTCATTACCCAAAATGACAATGCCGGGCGGGATTTTGGTCGGTTGTGAAGCTGGCACGCTAAACTTCGCCAAAATAAAAGGTAACCACACCGCGATGAAGTCCGGCATGCTTGCCGCCGACACGATTTTTGACGCCATCCAAAATGACCAGATACATCAAGACTTAAACGACTATCAAACTCGTTTTAATCAATCGTGGTTATATGATGAGCTATATCGATCACGTAACTTTGGCCCTGCCATGCACAAATTCGGTAATTTTTGGGGTGGTGCATTTAATACACTCGATCAAAATTGGTTTAATGGTAAATTACCGATTCATTTAAAAGATCAAAGTCAGGATTATCAACAGTTACAATTCGCCAAAGATTGTCCGAAAATTAATTATCCTAAACCCGATGGTAAATTAAGTTTTGACAAATTATCTTCAGTCTTTATATCAAATACCAATCATGAAGAAAATCAGCCTTGTCACTTGCAGCTGAAAGATTCGAGCATCCCGATTAATCAAAACTTGCCACAATATGATGAACCCGCGCAGCGATATTGCCCCGCTGGCGTTTATGAAGTGATTGACAATGATGACGGTGAAAAACAATTACAAATTAATGCACAAAACTGTATTCACTGTAAAAGTTGTGACATCAAAGATCCGGCCCAAAATATTAATTGGGTAACCCCTGAAGGGGGTGGCGGACCGAATTATCCTAATATGTAAGATTGCAATTAGCGTGATAATTAAATGAATAAAAACGGGATTAATTCCCGTTTTTTATTGCAAGTAATCTATTTTAATTATATTTTTTGAGCTGCAATACATGTCAATAATTTAATTTCATAGGAATAATTAATGAGTGATTTTATCAGCGTTTTAACCCATGGAAGAAAATTACAGGGAGCCGTAAAACAATTAACTATCGAAGAGTTACAAGAGGTAGCCAATAAACTAGCTAAAATCATTGAAACTCGCGAGAAAAAAGAAGCTGAAGCCCGTATTCAACAACAGGCGAAACAAGCCAAAATTGAACAACTTCGTCAACAAATAGAAGAAGCGGGTCTCGAACTTTCCGATTTTGAACAATTAACTGAGAAAAAAACAGTTAATAAAACCGGCAAAAAGCGCCCAGTCAAATACAGCATAAAAGATAAAGACGGCAATGTAGTCAACTGGACCGGTATCGGGCGCATGCCGCTGGTTTTTGCTGATGCTGTTAAAAAAGGCAAAAAACTGGATAGTTTCAAAATATAAAACTTGCCCGGTTTTAGTTTCACCCGTTAATTCTTTGCCGCAGAACGGCATTATCTCTGCGGCAGAAACATTTCTTTATATTAATCAATAACCTTCTATACTCAATTGCATTCGTATAACAATATACTGTGTAATTGGTTTTTATCTCTATGTGGCATGGAAAAGGGAATTATTCACAAGGATTTGTACGCAATTTTTTGTCCTTTATGGTGCCGTCATTATTGCTAGTCGGCCTGGTTCTTAGTCTGCTTTATCGCAACGAAATCATCGCCATTAAAGATATTGTCCAGCATGAAGAACAATTCAACATTCAATTAGCACAACAAACGATCGAGCTGGAACTCAAAACCCTTCGCAGTGATCTGGGCTTTCTGGCGGCACAGTCTAATTTAAGCAACTTTATCCACCACCCCTCCGTTGAAACACGCCGCCAGTTACAACATGACTGGCAAATATTTGCCACACACCGGGCCCAATACCATCAAATCCGCTTTATTGATAAACAGGGTTTAGAAGTGGTCAGAATCAACTGGAATAATGGTGAGCCTATTGTTGTGCCGGTTTCCCAATTACAAGACAAGTCAAAACGAGACTATGTTAAACAAACACTATCAATGCATAAAAATGATGTCTATGTATCTGATTTGACCCTAAATATCGAGAATAAAAAAGTTGAGGAACCCATCGTGCCTGTTATACGGGTCGCCAGCCCTATCATGGATCAGCAAGGACAATTAAAGGGACTGTTGATCCTCAATTATCTCGGCCAGGACCTGCTGGATAAATTACGACAAATTCCAGGCAATCATAATTCTGCCCTTTGGCTAGTAAACAGACACGGTTACTGGATGCTGGGATCATCAGTTGGGCAGGAATGGGGGTTTATATTGACTGGCAGAGAACAACATAATTTCGCCAGACAACAACCCGGTTTATGGCAAACGATTGTTAACGGCCAACGTGAAGATCAACTCGAATATCAATCAAGTACTTATACCTACGCCAGAATTGACGGTAAAAATTCGCCTTTAGGCGCAAATGCGAAAACCTGGTTTATTATCTCAGCCCTGCCCGACCAAAGGATTTACACCTTACTCGAAGATAAAGTTAAACATAATATTCTCAATTTTATCGTATTCATTGTTTTACTGTGTCTGGTTGCGGTGGTGTGGGCCAACAGGAATTTGACCAAACAGCGAGCCAACATGGAAATACGCCGCAGTGAATCAAAATTCAGGGGGTTATTAGATTCTGCCCCTGACGCCATTATCATTGTCGATAACAAGGGCAAGATAGTCATGACCAATGCTCACACAAAAAACTGCCTAGGTTACTCAAAACAAGAATTGGCAGGCCAGACTATTGAATATTTATTGCCTGAGCGTTTTCGTCACCACCATGTACAACACAGAAACCAGTATTCACTCAACCCTGTAGTGCGGGAAATGGGAGCGGGACTGGAGTTATTTGCACTACATAAAAATGGTAAGGAGATTCCGGTAGAAATTAGTTTGAGCCCGGTCAAAACCGGCAATGAAACATTGATTATCAGTATTGTTCGGGATGTGTCCGGCCGCAAAAAAATCGAATCAGCCAAATTGCTGGCCGAAAAGCGCTATCATAACCTAGTCGATAATTTACCCATTGGCGTATTTCGTTGCGAGGCAGATACCACGGGAACGTTTACTGAAGCCAACCCGAGTCTGGCTAAGATTCTGGAAGCCGATAATAGTCAGACCTTATTTGAACATTGTTTGTCATCATTTTTTGTTCACCCACTCGATTGGCAAAATTTGCAACAAAACATGCAACAAAACCGGCCTGTCAACACCACTGAATACGCCATGGTCAGCCTGACAGGAAAATTTTTTACTGCCAATATTAATGCAGTGATTAAACAGGATGAAAGTGGTCATTTGTACTATGAGGGTATACTGGAAGATATCAGCGTTCGTACCGCTAAAGATAAACATATAAAAGAGCTCAACCGTCACCTAAAACAACATAGTCTGCAACTTGAGGCGACCAATAAAGAGCTCGAAGCGTTTAGCTACTCGGTTTCCCATGATTTACGCGCCCCCCTTCGCGCCATAGACGGATTTAGTCAAACCCTGCTTAATCAATATCAGGATAAACTGGACGAGAAAGGCAATGACAGGCTCAAACGAATCAGTTCCGCCGCACAACGCATGGGCCAATTAATTGATGCATTATTGGGATTAGCGAAAGTCACCCGTACAGAGGTGGATAGACAACAGGTTGATTTGTCACAAATGGCTCACGATGTATGTAACGAACTGGAAAGCCACATGGCCAATAAACCGGCTGTTCTTATCCAGCCAGATATTAAAGCCAATACAGATCCTCATTTAATCCGCATTGTCCTCAACAATCTACTAGGTAATGCCTGGAAATTTTCTGCCACCCAAGCCGTTGCCAGAATCGAATTTGGACAAACAATAGACGATTCCAACAAGCCGATATACTTTGTAAAAGACAATGGTATCGGTTTTGATATGGCATATAACGCCAAATTGTTTACCGCCTTTCAACGTTTACACCCTGATGAGACATTTTCTGGTACCGGTATTGGATTAGCCACAGTTCAGCGTATTATCCACAAACACGGGGGCGAAATTTGGGCAGAAAGTGAGGTTGGACATGGATGTGTATTCTATTTTACCATCGATGAGTCAGCATAGGGTCTACTAAATTTTAGTATGTGTTGATTTTCTGTGTAGCAAAATATCAGCACAGCAAAGGATCATTAAAGGAGTAATGGCAGATGGATAAACAGACCACACCAAGCGGAAAACTACAAATTCTGGTCGTCGAGGATGTGGCCGACGATGCTATCATCATGATCGATTATCTTGAAGATAGTGGTTATCAAATCCACTGGCAAAGAGTCTGCTCAGCCGCCGAACTCAATCAGGCACTCAATCATCCTTGGCAAATTGTTTTATCTGATTTTACCATGCCCGGCTTTGGCGGATTACAAGCCCTCAACATCATCCGCAAACATGACCCAGATATTCCTTTTATTTTTGTGTCCGGTTCAATGGGCGAAGATCATGCGGTTGAGGCCATCAAGTCAGGGGCCCAAGACTTTATCATCAAGGGACAATTACGACGCTTATTACCCGCCATAGAACGGGAACTGCGTGAAGTGGAATTCAAACGAGCCCAGCGTCACACGCAACAACTGGTAAAACAACTCCATATGGCTGTAGAGCAAACCGCTGACAGTGTGATGATTATTAATGCCGAGAAAAAAATCGAATATGTCAATCCGGCCTGTGAACAACAAAGCGGTTACTCCCAATATGAATTATTAGGTCAGCCTGATACCGTCGTCTTTACTGACAACCAGCATCGGCAATTCCACCAGCAAATATGGAGTACCGTTGAACAAGGTGAGACCTACATTGGTACTCTGTTACATCCTCGCAAAGACGGTAGTCATTTTTATCAGGAAAGAATCATTACCCCACTTAAAAACGATGACGGGATCATCACTCATTATATCGCCACCGGCAGAGATATTACTCAGCGGTTGAAAGCTGAAGAGGCGCGTAATCAACTAGCGACGATACTGGAGGCCTCACCCGACTTTGTCACCATGATGTCCCCCCAAGGCAGGTTAACCTATCTAAACAGCTCAGGACGCGAGCTGATTGGTATTGGATTAAAAGACGAACTGAAAGATAAACATATTACCGACTTATTCCCCCGCCCTATTGCCCAAACACTGATTTCCAAAACTCTAACCATCGTCAACAAATATGGTGCCTGGACGGGTGAAACCACAATGATGAACAGTAACGGCAGTAATACTCCGGTATCTATTGTTATGTTGTCGCACCAGGATAAAAATGGAGATGTGCAGTATATGTCGATGATTGCCCGCGACATTTCAGAGCGTAAACATTTTGAAGAAGAAATCCACTATCACAATACACATGATTCGTTAACCGGTTTACCGAATCGCATTCTATTGTTAAATCAGGCTCCCGCAATTTTTAATAAATCGCAGAATTTAGGCAAATCTGTGGCGGTATTTTCACTCAATTTAAACAACTTCAAGCGCGTTAATGACAACTTAGGACATGCAAATGGTGATGATTTACTGCAACAAATCGCCAACAAATTGAGCCATTGTTTATGGCCTAACGACATTGTTGCCCGCCAAAGTGGTGATGAATTCACTATTTTGGCCAGCGAATTAAAAGAAGCTGAAGATGCCTTGAAAATATTAAAGAAAATCCAACTCACATTTAAACATCCAATGCGTATTGACGCCCATGAGTTTTATATTACCTTTAGCACTGGTATTGCCCTGTACCCTAATGATGGTGACAAAATTGAGGGTTTATTGCGTGACGCAGATACGGCAATGCATCAGGCCAAAAAAGCAGGGAATAGCCAATATCGTTTTTACGAAGCACAAATGAATGCCCGTAGCCATGAAATTCTTAAATTGGAAGCCGACTTACAACGAGCGTTGGATAACGGTGAATTCTTAATTCATTACCAGCCGCAAGTTGACATTAAAAACAACAACGTTATCGGTGTTGAAGCCCTACTTCGTTGGCAACATCCTCAACGAGGACTCGTCTCGCCCGCTGAGTTTATTGAATGGTTAGAGACATCCAGACTGATTATCCCAGTCGGAGAATGGGTGATTCAGCAAGCCTGTGTGCTACATCAACAATTATGTAAGCTTGGGTTTAGCGATCTACGGATTTCCGTTAATGTCTCTGCATTACAGTTTGCCGAGAATGAGTTTTTACAACGGGTACAAAACGCACTTAAGTCATTCAACATGCCCACCAACGTGCTAGAGCTGGAAATTACCGAAAATATTGTGATGCAGGATCCAAATAGCACGACAGAACTACTAATTGCCTTAAAGGAATTAGGCGTTCGCATCGCCATTGATGATTTCGGAACCGGTTATTCATCGATGACCTATCTAAAAAAATTCCCGGTGGATATTCTTAAAATTGATCAAACCTTTATTCGCGATCTGGATAAAATATCCAATGACGCAGCGATTGTTGAAGCCAGTATTTATTTGGCTGAAAAGATAGGCCTGGAAACCATTGCTGAAGGTGTTGAAACCCTTGGCCAATTAGCATTTTTACAAAAAACCGGCTGTCATATTATTCAAGGCTATTATTTCAGCAAGCCACTACCGGAAAAAGATTTACTGGCCTTTATTACAAAGGGAGTTAACTAGCTCCAATCCAGTCATCACATTGTCAAATACATACCTGTGGTTGATGCGCCATATCAATCACAGGTTTACCTCATAGCATATCAAAGGCTACCCTTAGGCTATTATCCGTAACAGGAAATACATATTGACTATCCAATCTGCCATTCAACAATCCATTCAAGCTATTGATACTCTTATCATCGGCAAACAAACTCAAGTTAAGTTGGCCTTATCTTGCCTATTGGCCGGTGGACATTTATTAATAGAGGACTTACCCGGCATGGGGAAAACGACCCTGTCCCACGGTTTAGCCAATGTATTAGGTTTAGATTTTTCGCGGGTTCAGTTTACCTCAGATTTACTTCCCGCCGATGTGTTGGGAGTCAGTATTTTTGATGCGCAAAAACAGCAGTTCAAGTTTCACCATGGTCCGATATTCAATAATGTGGTGTTAACCGATGAAATTAACCGAGCCAGCCCGAAAACCCAGAGCGCCCTGCTTGAAGCGATGGAAGAGAACCAAGTCAGTATTGATGGTACCACTTATCCTTTACCTCAACCTTTCTTTGTTATCGCTACGCAAAACCCGCTCCATCAAGCTGGCACCTACCCGTTACCAGAGTCTCAACTAGACCGTTTTTTAATGCGCATCCAATTGGGTTACCCCAATACAGCCTCAGAAAAAGCCATGTTGCTGGAACAGCAAAATGGTGATGCATTGGCTTTGCAGGCAATTTTGAATCAACATCAGTTAATCGACATTCAAAAGCAAGTGATCGCGGTGCAGGTTTCTGATGCCATTGTGGATTACATATTACGGCTGGTGACTCTTAGCCGTGAATCAGAGTCCTACCCCAATCCGTTATCCCCCAGAGCATCAAAAGCAATTATGCGCAGTGCGAAAAGTTGGGCTTTTATCGAAGGACGACAATTTGTTATTCCCGAGGATGTGCAAGCCATTTTCCCGGCGGTAACAGAGCATCGATTACGCAGCGCGCAAACCGATATAAGCACCCGTCAAAATTTAAGTGAAAAATTACTTAGCGCAGTGGATCCACTCAACTAATCATGAACGTTATTAAAAACTGGTATCAACAACGCCTTTATCATTGGTTAAACCGGCGTATTCCAGCCAGTCGCGAATTTACCTTGCAACAACGTAATATTTTTATTCTGCCTTCCCGATTTGGCTTAATATATTTGCTGCTGTGCGCGGGATTATTTGTACTCGGTAGCAATTATCAAAATAACCTGATGATTATATTGTGTTATTTCCTACTGTCTTTGTTGCTGATCCATCTGCTTAGTTGTTATCTGAATTTTTCTGGTATGAAGATTCAAATCGGTCGGGTAATGCCGGTATTTTGCGGTGAGACTGCCCAGTTGCCTCTATGGTTGGAATCTGGCCAGCGGCACGGCAATCTATTTTTTGCTTATATGCACCAATCACAGCAGCAATGTGTTGATTTAGATCGGTTAACGAATCCGATACAAGTCAATCTCAATACCCACAAAAGAGGGATACTCACGCCTCCAAGAATAACCATCAGCAGCTTTTATCCGCTGGGTTTGTTTCGTTGCTGGACACATTTGGCCATCGACTGCCAACTAGTGGTTTATCCTGCCCCCATTAGCTGTGCAATGCGTTTATATTCCAGTAGTGACGAAAATGACGAGCAATCGTCGACAAGTCCGCAGCAAGGTCAAAATGACTTTGAACAACTGCGCCCCTATCAACGCGGCGAACCGCTCAACCATATTGCCTGGAAACAAGTGGCACAAGGCCGGGGCACGTACAGCAAACAGTTCAACAGCGAGAGCTCGCAACAACAATGGTTAAAACTGTTACCGCACTCACAAATAGAACAAGAAACTCAACTTGGCCAGCTGACTCATATGGTGATCGAACTCACCCAGCAAGGACAGGCTTTTGGGTTACAATTAGGTGCTATACAAATCGCTCCCAATAGTGGCAAGCACCATCAACATGCCTGTTTAGAAGCCCTGGCTCGTTACTGACTGTTTATTATGCCGATCCCCACACTGAACAGAATCAACCACGCCCATTTATGCTTAACAATTGCCTTTGCTTGTAGTGCCTTATCATTATTTGACTCCCTACTAAGCTGGATTATCGGCTTGGTGGCCATTGCCAGTTTAATGCGCATCGCGCTTATTTTTCATTGGCAAAAACAAACCGTTTCAACCCGCACAATTAATTTGCTGGGGGTATTAACAGCACTGACGCTAGCCTGGTTTGGATTGCAGCTGGGCTTACTGCTAGCCATGATTAATTTATTGGTGTTAGCCATGACACTTAAATTAATGTTATTACGTACCCAAAAAGACTTTCTGCAACTGACCACACTGGTGCTGTTTTTAATTGGTTGCGGTTTTATATTTTATCAAAACATCGGATTTACCTTATTTTACTTCACTCTTGTCATCATCACTTTGCTGTCTCTGGCGTTCTATTTCAGCCCGAGTTTAACCATCAAGCATCAGCTGCGCATGATGCTAACGTTATCCTTTCAGGCGTTACCTATTACTCTGGCATTGTTTCTAGTGTTGCCACAAATCGGCCCTTTATGGCAAATGCCCAGCGTCAATGGGGCTAAAACCGGTTTATCCGATAACGTGAGTCCAGGTGATATTTCTCAGCTTGCCCAATCTAGCGAGTTAGCTTTCAGAGTCAGTTTTGAGCAACCTATTCCTCCTCCACAGCAACTTTACTGGCGAACCATAGTACTAGAGCAATTTGACGGGCAGCGCTGGCAAATAGCACCACAGCGACGTCAACAGAATCAGCGATTGCAGCTAACCAACCGCCATTTTAGACCTAAATTAACCGGCCCCTCATATCGTTATAGTGTGATTAGCGAACCCACTTTCCAACATTGGCTATATGCTTTGGATATGGCGCAAAGCAATGATCGTAGAATCTGGCAAAGTTACAGCTATCAGTTGATCAGCAAACAAGCCCAACAAAACTCGATCCAATACCAAGTTGAATCGTGGTATCAAATGCCGTTAAATCAGGGGTTTAACGATTTTGATCAACAATTAAATTTACAAATCCCTGCAACGGGCAATCCCCGCAGCGTCGAATGGGCCGAGCAATTACGCCAACGATACCCACAGGATCAAGACTTGATAAACGCCCTACTGGCCTACTTTAAACAGCAGCCCTTTCGCTATACGTTGCGCCCCGAGCTAATGCAAACCAATATGGTCGATCAATTCCTGTTTGACTATCAGGCCGGTTTTTGTGCCCACTACGCCAGTTCCATGGCGTATATATTGAGATTAGCCGGCATCCCGGCCCGCATGGTAACTGGCTATTTAGGCGGTGAAGTTCATCAGGGGAATTACCTCAGCGTTTATCAATACGACGCTCATGCATGGGTCGAAGCGTGGCAACCTGAACAGGGTTGGGTACGTTATGATCCCACTGCGGTAGTTTCACCGGAACGACTGTTGTACGGTTTGGAACGAGCGGTAGCTTATGAAGACAGCTTTCTAGCCGATCAGAGATTCAGTCTGGCCAAATTAAAATCTATCGCCTGGTTGAATAAAATCAGGCTGTCACTGGCCGAAATGGATTATTTATGGAGCCGTTGGGTATTGGGATTTAACCAGCAGCGTCAGCAAGATATGCTTAAGCAATTATTAGGTAACTTGCAGCCAGCTCGTGTGGCATTGATGACCTTTATCACCTTAGTCGCTATTGCTGGATTAATTGCGTTATATCATTGGCGCCGGTGGTTTCCGATTCAAGCTGAGCCTGCCGTTCACTATTATCATCTGGCATTAACATTATTGGCCGAAAAGCACATTATTCGTCAAACAGGCCAAGGCCCCAATGACTTCAAACAACAGATTGAACAAACCCAGCCTGACGATATTGCTCGGTCATTTAGCCTGATTAGTGACAATTTTATCCAGCACCAATATGCCCAGAGCCCCGGCAATATTCAGCTAAAACAACAACTCAGCAAACTCAAAAAGGCCCTAAAGCAAACGAAGATGTAGCGTGATTTCTTCTCTGTCATGGTACAAATGCTTGGCTTTTAACTGATAGGATTGTGAGCCTAACACTTGCTGTATTATCTCACGGGCCTGCAAATAGGTTTCGAAACGACGCTTCATTGGCAATTTCAAATTAAAAATAGCTTCCTTACAATCACCGTCGTTGATCCACTGTGCCATTAAGCGAGCCACTTTATCTGGCCGTTCAATCATATCGCATACCAGCCAATGTACATTTTTCTTTTTGGGTCGATATTTGAAGCCATCTTCCTGAAAGTGTTTCACCTGCCCGGTTTCCATCAACGATTCAGCCATCATGCCATTATCAATGGCTTGCACAAACAACCCGCGTTGTACCAGCTGATACGTCCAACCACCGGGACAAGCTCCTAAGTCAACGGCATGCATGCCCGCTAAAAAGCGTTGTTGTTGCTCTTGCCTGGTTAAGAACAGATGAATCGCTTCTTCGAGTTTTAAGGTTGAACGACTGGGCGCCTGACTGGGGAATTTAAGGCGTAAAATACCCAAGGGCAATGGCGAGTTATTGGCGGGAAAACTAATACCAATAAAGGCTTCTTGTCCGCTGACAAAAAACACATGTAAAACAGGTTTGCCGCTGTGAATATCCTTGGTCAGTTTATGCTGTTTTCTTAATGCCTGTCGCAAAGGAACCGTGATTTTCTTGCAAAACTTGGACAGCTCACGTCCATCGGTAGTATCGGCATATTCCACCCGTAACTCACCACATAGCGGTAATTCGTCACAAGCTTGTAATAGCGGCCCAATGCGATCCTGTAAATCGAGCTGGGCAAAATACTCATTAAATGTGAAAAACTGCCGGGCAAATACCAGCTCATCCAAGGGTAATTTTTCTACCAGCTTTTGGGCATCCTCTGCCTGATAACAGTCAAAACGGACAAAACCACAATTAGCCTTGGTTTTAACAAAACCATAGCACTCATATTCAGCAGCCTTATGCTGGATCTCATTAGCCAAGTCATTTTCGAATCCGGCACGACAATATAACAATACTCCGGCCATTAAACATGACTCCTAAGTGCACTGACCACCAATAGCAGCCAACCCATCATCAAACATATCCCGCCGATGGGCGTAACCGGACCTAACCAGCTCATACCGGTTAATAACAACATATAAATACTGCCACTAAATAACAGTACCCCAGCCAACATAAAACCGGCCGACCATCGTAATAGCTTATCGGCCTGTTGGCGGTATAAAATCACCAGCAAAATCAAGCCTAAACAATGAAAGAACTGAAAACGCACAGCCGTTTGCCAGCTGAGTAATTGGCCTTCAGTTAAGATGGATTTCAAACCGTGGGCACCAAACGCACCCGCGACAACAGCAATAAAAGCCAATAATGCAGCCGAGGCTAGGGTTTTACGCATAACTGTTCCTGTATAAATTGCTGAATAAAACGCGCCGCCGCATCCAAATGTTGAGCATGGCTATAACCACTGGATTTATTGGGTTTAAAACTATGGTCACCGCTGGCTAATATCTGACACTGGATATTATCAGGTAGCCGATAACTCGCTATTTCATCAGCACGGCCAAACGTATCTTTTTCGCCTTGAATGATCAGCAAAGGCTTGTTTAACGTATATAAATGTTCGGTACGCAATTTTTCCGGCTTACCCGGTGGATGAAAAGGATAACCTAAGCATATCCCAGCTTGCGCTTGTACTTCATTGAGGATCAAACTCGCTACCCTGCCCCCCATGGATTTACCACCAATAAAAAGTGGCAATGAGCGATTACGACTGTCTATTTGTTGAATAAATGCCTCTTGCAAATGTGGCATCCTATCTGGTGGTCGGCGTTTCCCGGTCGCTTGAATCGTTTGCATATAGGGGAAATCAAAACAACTAACCAGAATCCCCCTCTCGGTTAAACGGCCAGCCATGTCTTGAATAAAATCGCTATTACTGCCGGCTCCCGCTCCGTGTGCCAAAATCAATTCGGCTATCGGTTGATTATTCAATTCCATAGGTATCCTGCTCTTGCACCACTTGGCTAAGCAACCAATCTTTAAAGGCGACAATTTTACCTAATTCAGCCTGCGATTGGTGGCACACAAAATAGTAGGCATGACGACTGACTAACTTTTCGGCGAACGGGCAAATTAAACGTCCCGCGGCAATTTCGGGACGCGCCAGAATACTGTGCCCTAATGCCACTCCCTGCCCAATGGCAGCCGCTTGCAATACTAACATCGAGTGACTAAATATCGGCCCATGATTAACATTGACCCCTTTGACATCGAAATAGCGGATCCAGTCTTTCCAGCCTTGCCTGGAATTATCGTGTAGCAGGTTGTGGTTACGTAAATCATCCAATTGTTGCAAGGGTTTACCACTTTGGATTAATAGCGGTGA
The DNA here is from genome assembly GCF_048268085.1 of Neptunicella sp. Taxonomy (NCBI): domain Bacteria; kingdom Pseudomonadati; phylum Pseudomonadota; class Gammaproteobacteria; order Alteromonadales; family Alteromonadaceae; genus Neptunicella; species Neptunicella sp. The sequence goes on from NZ_JBLWWF010000004.1 coordinate 254,333, forward strand.
ACACATTGGCGTGAGAAATTCAGTATGCAGTTTCTCACTATATAGGCCGGGCCACTTGCCGCGTCCATAATAAATCGCCACATCGACATCGTCAGTTAAAAACCCTTCATCAAAATCCACTGCTTTAATACGCACGTCAATATCAGGGTGCAATTTGCTAAAATCATGAATGCGCGGCACCAACCACTGAGCGGCAAAACTGGGCGGCAGACTGACAGTAATCGTACCTTTACTACCACGAGCCAATAAGCGCTGAGTGGCATCGTGCAGACCACTAAACACATCCTTAATATCCAGAAAATAGCCTTGTCCTTCTTCAGTTAAAAGAAGGCTGCGGTTCTTACGCAAAAACAGCTTAATACCTAAATAGTCTTCAAGCGCTTTAATTTGATGACTAACAGCCGCTTGAGTGACAAATAATTCCTCTGCCGCACGAGTAAAGCTTAAATGTCGGGCGGCAGATTCAAAGGCTCTCAGGGAGTTAAGCGATGGCAGGCGTTGTGACATTTAGTTGGCACTGGTATCCAATGGAGGAAAGCTTTTAACTAATTGGTCAATCGCTTGCATCTGTTGTAAATAAGGTTCAAGTTTATCCAATTGCAATGCGCACGGGCCATCACATTTGGCCTGATTTGGATCGGGATGGGCCTCAATAAATAATCCGGCAATACCTAATGCCATGCCGCTACGGGCTAATTGAGTAGCCTGGGCTCGACGACCATCGGCGGAATCTTCCCGTCCACCCGGACGCTGCAAAGCATGTGTGGCGTCAAAAATAACCGGTGCCATTTGTGTCATTTCATCCATGGCGAGCATATCTACCACCAGATTGTTATAACCCATACAAGACCCACGCTCACATAGAATAATTTTATCGTTACCCGCTTCCATAAATTTATTAATAATATGGCGCATCTCATGAGCGGCCAAAAACTGTGGCTTTTTAACGTTGATCACCGCACCGGTTTTGGCCATAGCGACGACTAAATCGGTTTGACGAGCGAGAAAAGCCGGTAATTGGATCACATCCACCACTTCAGCCACTGGCGCGGCTTGCCAAGGTTCGTGCACATCGGTAATTAACGGCACATCAAACGCCGCCTTAATTTCAGCAAAAATTTTCAGCCCTTCTTCCATTCCGGGCCCACGATAAGAATTGACTGACGAACGGTTGGCTTTATCAAAAGAGGCTTTAAACACATAAGGAATGCCCAATCTGTCGGTGACGGTTTTATAATGCTCCACAATCCGCATGGCTAGATCTCTGGATTCCAGTACATTCATTCCCCCAAACAGTACAAAAGGTTGATCATTGGCAACTTTACGGCCAGCAACATCAATCATCTGTAGATTTTTCATCGCTTACATCCTCATAAGATAAAATAAGGGCTAATCATACCTGATTAAACCCAATTCTGAATAATAGCGTTATGCCAATAGAATAGAAAACGTTAGATAATAACGACTTAATGCAATACTACCGGAAGCGGCTCAAGATGACGCAATTGCAATTTTAGCAATTGAGCAGCCGGATCACTGGGACATTGGCGGATAAAGTATTGATAATCAGCCAGTGCTACCTTAAAACATTGTAACTGGTGTAATAAAAACCCACGATCACGACGTTCATAGGGATCATCAGGACAAAGTTCGATTAATAAATCTACACATTGTAATGCTTGAGCAAAACGCTGTTCATCCATAAAAGCCGCTTTAAGATTAGTCAGTAACCGTACGATAGTCGTGTGCGTATCGGCTGTATCCAACTGCTCTGGCTCCATTTCCTCTTCACCGGTGATCAGGGTATATAACGCGCAAACCTGTTGATAATTGAGAAAACGTCCATTCAGGGGATCGATAAAATAACGTCGCTGTTGCCCCAATTGCAAACACAGTAAATAATGGCCCGGGAAGTTAATCCCCTTAACATTAAAGCCAAGCTGGTTAGCAATATTTTCAAAAATAATCGCAATGCTAACGGATAACCCACTACGATAATCCAGCACTTTGTCGACTAAACATAAATCTGAATTCAAACTGGCCGCATTGCCTGATGTAAACAGCTGTTCGGCGTAAAAACACCGTACCAGTTGCTTAAAATCCTGGAGTGTATGCTTATCCTGATTGACTTGGCAGTCACTCACTAAGTCAGCAACTAACTGATGGTATCCGCTCAGCTCAATGGTTGGATTAAATAACTTAGCCAGATATAAAGCCGCATCCAGCGTATTATCCAGCTCGATAAACTGTTTTAAAGTGCTTGTCATGACAAATATAATTTAGGAAAGCAGGTATGGTTGTTTAAATACAGCCAACTTGAGAATTAATACGATACAGCCCATCGCCAGAATAAAATATCCCCAACGAGCCGCTCCTGCCTGAGATTTTAGGGTTAATACCCCAAATAGAATATACCCCACTAACAATATCACTTTTTCGGTGAGCCAATTATCCATTCCTGGATATTGCGAGATTAATACACACAATACAGCGGCACTTAACAATAGAAAAGTATCAATAATATGAGGAGCTATTTTCACCCATTTTTTAGTGAGCATGGCAGAACCGGCATTCAACCAGATAAAACGGATGATAAAAAATAAAATACTAATGACGGCCAGCGTCATATGCAGATGTTTAAACATTAAATACATGCAGATCCCCGAAGATAAATCTATTTTAATGGCATATTGTTATTATTAGCCGCTACTCTAATAGCTGCTGGATATAAAATCGAGTGTTGTATTAACCTTTAAGACTAAGCAACTGAAAGTTAACTTAATTTAACCAACGGGCTGACCCGGCCGCCCACAAGTCGCATTGCTAACCCAGGATGAGCTAATCATTGAAGTCACGATGTTGTTCAATAATACTTTCAATTTTATCAATATGTTGCATAAACAAATCGACTAAATCAGGATCAAACTGCTTGCCCTTTTGTTGCTTTATTGTGGCTTGCGCCTTTTCAGCTGACCAGGGTTGTTTATAACAGCGGGTACTGCGCAACACGTCATACACGTCAGCTAAAGCGGTTATACGACTAAAAATATTAATTTGCTCACCCTGTAAGCCACTAGGATAACCTTGACCATCCCAATGTTCATGATGATCTCGTGCAATCAACGCCGCGGTTTGAATGACCGGACGTTGCGAGTTTTTCAACAATTCATAGCCAATAAGGGCGTGTGTGTGCATCACTTCCCGCTCATCCTCGTCCAACTCGGCTGGTTTACGCATAATATGTTCGGGCATGCCTAATTTACCCACATCATGCAATGGCACTGCGACACGCAAGGTTTTTAAATCTTCTTCGTTTAGGCCGTATTCAATTCCCAGCAACTGGGTTATCTCAATCACCCGCTTAACATGATTGCTTTTATGCACGGCATGTTCGTCGATAGCCTGACCAAGACGTTCAATCACCTCTTGCTGAGTGTCTTCAATATCTTTGGCCAGCAGGACATTATCAAATGCAATTTGCACATTCTGGGCAAACAGTTCGATCATATTCTTGTCCAGTTCACTCAATTTACGCGGTAAACCAGACATATATAACAATGCACCACGCTGAAACTTACTATTACAAAAAGCCACTATATGATCTTCACCATATACAATGTCCTTTTTTAACAGCGCATTCCGGCAACTTTCCAATCTGGCGCCTGACATCACATCATTTAAACGCTTACCCTCAAAGCGGCTATATTCACCGCAACCGGAAAACACAAAATATTCAATCGAATCGACATCTTCAATTGGAATTGGTCCCGCCACAGCAGAGGTGAGATAGACTGCATCTTCAGTGCCGCCCAGTAAAGAGGAAAGCTGTTGCACAATACCTTCGATGAATTGCTCAAGGGAACGCAAACTAAATAAATCCGCCGAAGCACGAATGATTTTTTCCAGCCCTTGGCGGTTTTCATCAATAACCACAATATCCCGATAAGAACGCAAGGTCGAAATAATTACGGTAAACAATTTTTGGGCGGTTAATTCGGTTTTGGATTTGTAATCGTTAATATCGTAATTGATTATTACGTCACGCTCCGGAGCTTGGCCTGGTTGGCCTGTTCGCAAGATAATACGAGTGTAGTTATTGTGTAGTTCTTCACGGATGTACTTGGCAACTTCCAATCCGGCGTGATCAGATTCCATGACGACGTCAAGTAACACAATGGCGATATCATTATGATCACGGAAGGCTTGTTTAGCTTCTTCACCGCTATAAGCGCTGACAAAATCCAGTCCTTTTTCCTGAAAATGAAAGTCACTTAACGCTAGTTTTGTTACTGTATGGATCTCTGGTTCATCGTCAACGATCAAAATTTTCCAATTACTACGATCGGCCAATTCCGGTTCATCTTCTGTTTCATCAGCAAACAAAAAATCGTCTGACATCCTTGAATCCTCCACAAATTAAAAGAGCTTAAACTGACATAACAGGGCTAAACACTGTATTAATCACGCTGTGCAATAGTAATCCTGTCTAAATTTGCCAGATCTTTAACGCAATGTATAGATGAGAATCCTTTATTTTCCAATATCTTATGTATGGCTTGTTGTTGTTGGTAACCGTGTTCAAACATGATAAAGCCTTTGTCATGCAGATAAGTACGGGCCAAATCACTAATATGCCGGATGTCATTTAAGCCATCTTCTCCAGAGGTTAACGCTGTGCGAGGTTCGAAACGCACATCTCCTTGAGTCAACCATTTGCTATGTTCTTCCACATAAGGTGGATTAGAGATAATCAAATTGTACTGTCGGCCAGCTAAGGCAGAAAACCAGTCACTCTGTAAAATTTCGACCTGTTCCAATTTGTGAAAGCGGGCATTTTCACGGGCTAGCTCAACCACTTCGGCTTTAAAATCTACCGCGGT